>QIGM01000042.1 GCA_003230795.1 bacterium | reverse complement strand
ACGCCGGCATGCTTGCGGGACTGTATTTTCTACTCGCAGTTCCATTGATTCTTCGTATCTTTAGGCAGAGTGGAGAAGAACTCAACACGCTCTTGGCTGATACGGCGAAGCTGCTTTTCGGCTTGTGGCTGCCATCCTCGGTTCGCTGCTGGGCTGGCGGGACTTGGATGAAGCACGGTGCCGAGCGTGCGCTCAGTTTCTCCGATGGCTGCCTTAATCCGTTTGAGAGCGAATGCTCCGATACCAATAACAAAATCTGGGTCAAGCGCTTCTATCACCTCACAGAGAGCCTGATCGCAAGCCGCATAAAGAGCATCTTTTTCATCCGCTGGGAGCTTGTCTGGCGTTCTGTTTCGCCCACTGCCTTCCATGAAAACAAGTGGACAATAATTCCAAACAAAGAATCGTTTGAAAAATTTGTTGGGCGTTTCGAAGCGTTCTTCTGCCCAAGTCCAGAGGCGATCTCCACTCACCTCTTTGCGAGTGCACTCGAAGCCTTGAATCAGTCGTTTCGGATGTTGTCGCTTCGGTGCATCGACTGGCGCACTTATTTTCATCCAATCACGAACCTTTGAAATCTCTCCAAACGGAACGCCAGTTTGCGCCATGCCAAAGGGACCGGGGTTCATGCCGACCATCAGCACTTCTTTTTGACCATCGCCGTATCGCTCTAGGTACTGCTCACAAGACCTGCGAGCGTAGTCGAGCGGGTTGTAACAATACTCAACCGGAGCAGAGAACTTGAGCTTCGCCACACTTCGGCTTAGCCTTCTGGAAATTGATACTAATTCACTAGACACGAGTGCGGTTTCTCAGGGTAATTCAGAGGTCTGAACGCTTAGTCTTTATCACCCCCGGAATTGCTGCGCAATTCGCCCCCTGAGGGGGCTAGTCAGCTATGACAGGTATCCAAACGCATATCGTCCCTTAATGTAGAGGGCGCAAACTAGGATTACTTGCCTCGGTAATGAAACTGAATAATAGTGATTATGCTCACATTCTTGGGATCTTAGCTGGCTGATAATCTCCTGAGTGGCACAGATATTTACTAGCTAATCACTCGGTTTATTTCGAGTCGTCTGTGTCCGATTAAATAGACTGTGATTATTCCACGATAAATGTTTGGAGAATAAACCCGTGCCTCGCTTACTCGTTTCACTCACCCTTCTATTTTGCGTGCTCATATCAGGCTGCGCCGGTGGGTTCGATAAGAGCGCTGGTCGTGCGGCTGACAATGCAGCCGGTGCGCTTGGTTTGCTTTGGGGACCAGGGAAGAAAAAGACAGTGCGTTCACCTTCATCCTCTTCTTCTCCCAGTAGAAACTCTTCTTCAAAAGTGCGCTCTCGAACGAAGCCCTCCGTTGGTGCGGTTACTCCTTCCTCGAGTAGTTCAGATTCAGACAGTGACGCCGATGAGGATGAAGACGAAGGTTCTTCGCTCGGCGGCATGGAACGACCCGGTGCTAGATAACACGTGGGTGGGCAAGCCGGAAAAAAAGACCCTCTCCTCGGCGTTCTAGTCGACGGTAAATATCGGGTCGAGAAAAAGCTCGGTGGCGGTGGCATGGGACTTGTCTACATGGCCACGCACGAGATGATGGACCGCACGGTCGCCTTGAAGATGCTCCATAAGCATCTCGCTGATTCTGAAGCCGAAGGAGAGTTTCTCGAACGTTTCAAGCGCGAAGCACAAGCAACTGCCAGTATTGAACATCCAAATGCGATTACCATTCATGATTTTGGCATTCATGAGGAGGCGCCTTTTCTTGTCATGCAGTACATCGAGGGAAGAGCCCTTAAAGACGTGTTGCTTGAAACCGGTGCACTTCCTCTTGAACGAACCCTCCCGTTAATGATTCAAGTATGCGCGGCAGTTGCTGAAGCGCATCGACATAATATCATTCACCGAGATCTTAAGCCTGATAATATCATGATCTCTGAGCGTCCAGATGCTTCAGAGAGGGCGACCGTTTTAGATTTTGGTATCGCGAAGATCGTTGGCGCCGATGACGGGAATACCTCTGTCACCAAAGTCGGCAGTGTAATCGGCACTCCACAATACATGTCGCCAGAGCAAGTGCACGGCAAAGCGCTCGACGCGAGAAGCGATCTCTACGCCGTTGGAATAATCCTCTTCGAAATGTGTACAGGGAAGGTCCCCTTTGATTCGGACTCTGCAGTCGGACTGATGATGAAACACATCAGCGAGCCTCCCCCTGCTCCACGTAGCCTTGCCCCAGATGCCGATATCCCTCCCCGCTTGGAAGCGGCGATGTTGAAAGCTTTAGAGAAGGATCCCGACGACCGTTTTCAAGATATGCTCGACTTCAGTGCAGAGCTTGAGGCGATTGCAATGGAAGTAATCCCTGAGGCAGCTGCGATTTTTCTCGCGCGAGAGACGCTCGGTGTTAGTAGTACTATCCCTGGTGGTATCCCAGCCTACCAAGATGCTAGCCCAACAAACTCCACATTCTCTACTAAGAAACTCGCGGGCTCTACTAAGAAACTCGCGGGCATCGGTGGTTCCATTCTGATAGTACTTCTTCTCGCAATCTACCTCGTCGTAAACGCTGGTGATGACGCAGATGATTCTAGCGCTAGTATTGAAGCGAGTAATACTCGGCCGGTGGTAACAGTTGATGTTCCAGAGAAGAACCCGCAACCAGTTGAGATTGACGAACGTTCCCAAGCCGAACTCGTTCAAGCCACAGAGTTAATCAAGGCAGAAGAATACGACACTGCTGAGAGCTTACTCAAAAACATCATTATTCAGTATCCTGAGCTCGCGAAGGCCCATTTTCAATTAGGTGAGCTCTACATTAGCCGAGATGAGTTTAACGACGCGGTTCTCTCACTACAACGAGCAAGCAAGCTACAATCCGATACTGCAAAGTACTACGAGAGCCTTGGCTACGCGTACGGTCGTCTCAAAAGATTTCAAGATTCCGTCCGAGCATACTTGGAAACCGTTCGTCTAAAGCCAGAAGAACCGCTTTCTCACAACAACTTAGGTTTTGCCTATCTCAAGCTCGGCGAACTGGAGGATGCGGAGAATAGTTTCAAAGTCACACTTCGATTGGATAAGGAATATGCGCGAGCATATTATAATCTTGCTGAAGTCTATAAGCAGCGAAAAGACTGGGAACGAAGAGCGCTTGCACTGAAAGGGGCTGTTGGGGTTGATACGGAAAATTCTGCTGCACACCTTGCGCTTGCTGAAGCTTACGAGCAGCTTGACCTAAACAAGCAAGCTCTCAAATCAGCAGAGAAAGCGCTCAAGCTAAAGCCTCGCTCCAAAAAAGCAAAGCGGTTAGTAGCTCGACTTAAGAAATAGTTGAAAGTATTGGGTTCAAGGATTTAGAGCACAGTGTTCTTTTTGTCT
>QIGM01000153.1 GCA_003230795.1 bacterium | reverse complement strand
AAAACACCAAAGTATTGAACAACCGCGACTTATTCTTTGAAAATTCTAGGAAGAAAACTATACGCCCTCACTAGAACGTCCTGAAATCTCAACGCTATTTTTTCTCTTCTTATTGAGCCTAACTCTAAAGTTTGGCCTTAAGCGCGTCGATTATTATCGCTGTGAAGAAAGGTTCGGAGGAATCAGGATGGTCCACGAATGTCTTCAGGTTGTTTTTAGGCTGTAGGTTTAAGTAGTAACTCATGGAGGAGAGAGGTTGTACTATGGCAAGAGCTTTTTATCCGCACGAGGCTGACGATCCTGATTTGGACTGGCTAGTGAGTAACTTTCTTTACGAAAGGCCTGACTACCTGCCAATTGAGAGCGGCATGCTTCCGTTAATGCTGATCCCTTACAAAGAAGACGTAAGGGATGAGTTAGACGAAGATGTTGAATCGATTCCCGATACGGAAGGTGCCTAAAGGCACCTTCAGCTAATCTTTTCGATTAGTTACTCGAGATAGATCAACACATTAGGTTTTTCTGACCGACGGTTTCGTCGATCGCGCATTGCGCGACGTGTGATCCCGTAGTTACGAGCGCAACAAGCGTCCACCCTCATCCCCTGCTCCAGGCCCTAACTCAATTCGACAATCACTTGCATCAATCACTCGTTGCTGATGTTCGATGGCAACGACTGTATTTCCCGACTTCACTAAATCCCGTAGTAGCTTCAACAAAGCGTCTATCTCGGATGGACTCAAACCCCTTGTTGGCTCATCGAACACAATAAGCGCCTTGCCCTCTCGCGCTGCCGCTGCCCCTCGCCTATTGCCAAGCTTGGCAGCAAGCTGAAGTCGTTGAAACTCTCCACGTGAAAGCGCTCGCCCACTCTGCCCAAGCGGCAAGTAACCAAGTCCAAATTCCTTAGCTTTTCGTAAAGCGCCAGCAATAGGCGGAATGTTCTCAAATAGAAGACAAGCCTTCGCAATATCCAAGTTAAAAACATCAGAAATGGAATGGCCTCGCCAAGTGACTGTCAGAATCTCTGCTCGATAACGTCTCCCCGAACACTCTCGACATGTTATCTCCTGCTGTCGGGAGAGAGAGAGCTGCCCCCGCTCAAGCCCTTGCCCACCACAGCGCTCACATTGGCCCAACTTACTATTGAATGAGAAATGAGCTGCCTGAAAACCAAGCACTCTGGCAGGAGTTGAACGAGCGAATAGCTCACGGAGAGCAGTCTGGATATCAAGTATACTTGCGACAACTGAGCGGTATCCGGCACGCTCACGCATATCGCTGGCGTCTATCACCGTGCCCACGCCCTCGGTCCCCTCTAGCGCGTCCAAGCTAAAGCGGGAGTAAAGAAGAGCGTTCTCCTGCACTCCAAGCCTTCGCTGCGAGAGCGCCCAGCTCACGGCAGGAATCAGCGTATCGACTATCAGGCTTGATTTACCAGAGCCCGAAACTCCACAAACAACGCTAAGCCGCTCGAGGGGAATCGGCACAGTTAGATTCTTCAAATTACGTAGAGACGCGCCTCTAAGCGTAAGCATAGAAGTTGTTTCGGCAGACAGAGGAGCTACACTTTGTTCCTGAGCTTGGCTTGATTCATCAAAGCTCGCTGGATACTCAGACGCCACACCGCTCCACATAACCTCTCCACCACCAAGACCTGCGGATGGACCCATTCGAACGATAAAGTCTGAGGTTTCTATCAAGTCCTGATGATGCTCAACCATCAACACACTGGAGCCTTTATCTTTCAAACGCTGAAACGCACCTTGTAGCCGAATTCGGTCGAGGCTATGCAGCCCAGAGCTTGGTTCATCAAAGGCGTACATCACGCCTCGCATCGCACCCGCTAACTCACGAGCTAAAAACACGCGCTGCGCCTCTCCATCAGAAAGAGTAGAGAAGGCGCGGCTGAGCCCTAAGTAATCAATGCCCAGTTCCCGTAATTCGAAGAGGATGCTCTCAAGCCGCTCGCTCGCCTTGAGCAAAACTCGTGCTGCCGAGCTATGACTCGCGCGATGAGTGAGCTCTGCTAAAGTATCTGAGCTCTTAAACTCGGTGATCCATTCCAGCGCCTCACCCACGTTAGAAGTAAAAAGTTCCGAAAATCGTCTCCCCGCAAGCTCCCTGTAGGCAGCAAGTGGCCTCACCCGTGCGCCAGAACAAGCTGGACATATGTGGGTTGAAGTATAACGTTCAATCGCGGAACGCACGGAAGCACTTCGAGTATGGGAGTACTTCTCCCTTAGTAGAGAAACAACCGAAACACTTTCGTCTGGCTCTAAGCTTCTTCTTAAATTGAGCGAATCCGTGGATTCCTCTTTCTGCCCAACAAGTAGTAGAGAGATCTCACTCTCGGTAAGTAAAGAAGAATCCTCGGCAGTGGAAACCCCACACTCTTGCAGCACTGACTCTCGAATCTTCCTCGAGGGAGCGAGCCCCTTTTCACGCCACGGGACTATCGCCTCGTTCACACCATGACTCGCGCTAGCCTCCCAAAAAGAAGAAGTCTCAAACAGTGATAAATAACCCAAGCCATCACATACTGAGCAGGCTCCCGACTCCTTGTAATAAAGAAAATCAAGCGCGCGAATTTGAGGATTCTCCTGGCCGCAACTAGGGCACAAAGCTCGTTCACTATAGCGCTCAACTACTTCAGTGGAATCAGTCATTCGCTGTCTTACTTCGACTTCACCGTCTCCGAGTTCGAGTGCAAGATCGATAGCCTCTGCAAGTCGCGCAAAATTCGACTCCCTATGCTTCATCGCGTCAACGGCAAGACTGAGCGTTGCGGTAGACTCTATATCCTCGAGCGCTTCCTTGAAATATTCATCATCCCAACACACGCGCTGCCCATCGATCATCACATGAGAAAAGCCTTTAGGGAGAAATTCGTCACGTGCTTCGTATATTGCCGCAATATCGAGTTGCCCTAAGGGGGCAGCAACTACCGACTGCGACACACCAGTCCGACGTGACAACAGATGTAAGAATTCTTGCTTGCTTCGTTCAGACAAACGCCCCGCGCAGTGCCCACAGCGAGCATCACCAAGATGAACATATAGTTGTGTGAAAAGAGGATACACCCCACTGGCCGTCGCAAGACTCTCGAAAGCCTGGGGCGAGGGAGGGACCTCCATGCCTACAATTAGGGGAAGACCGTCTATCTCATCAACATCGGAAGGAAAAGATAGGGGGATAGACTTACTCCCCGCTTCTACGGCAAGAAGACCACCGAAGAGCCGACGTCTCGACTCTGCCTCGAGCACTCCAAAGACAAGTGAAGATTTTCCAGAACCCGAGGGCCCGGTCACAGCGGTCACTCCTCCCCGAGGGATCTGGACCGACACGTCCTTAAGGTTATTAACCCGGGCGCCTCGAATTC
>QIGM01000134.1 GCA_003230795.1 bacterium | reverse complement strand
CGCGACAAGGCCGACCGAAAGCAAAGGCGAAGAGCAGCCCGCCGACCGGCGTCAACCGCCCAACCGTAGTGGTGCTGGTGGGCGCTTACGGCTCGGTCGAGCTTGTGGAACTGCATCCCAGGATTGGCCGGGTTCAGTTGCAAGTCGAAAGCTGTTGTTTTCACCGACTTTTGCTCGTCCCCGGTGAGTTTGGCAAGGCTGTCTGTGAAAGTATCAGATATGAGAAATTTCATTCTAGAACGGCGAGTCCTCTGTCTCAGGAATGCCAGCAATAAGCTTCTTGGCTAGAGCATCCTGTTGAAGGAACGATTTAGCTGTTCCTAACTCCACTGTTACTTGGTCCTCGTCTACTCCTAAGGCTTTCACAACTTCGGTTGCCTTCTCGCGACATTCATCATCGGTTTCACATCGAGATACTATCAGTATTTTTCTCGGTTCATCGCGTTTCAGTGCCTGGGTGAGCATCTTGTTAATGTGCTCATCAGCGAAGCTGTAACCAATTGTGACAATTAGTCTGGCGTCAAAACAGAATCGACGAAACTGATACGCGTAAAACAAGTAAGGATCGGCAGCTTCTAACTTGAAGTCCCGCCCGAAAATGACATCCATCCGATCCGACTCAACGTTCTCTGTTTGCTCCACTGAAAACAAGTTCTTGCTTTCATCCCGTTTCCAGTTTATCGAGCCATGCAGTTTGTATAGATATAACGATGGAAACGTGGTGGGGCCGCCTTCTGATTGCTCAAATCGCTCCCAGTCCCAATGATGGTTAGGACCATGCATGGCAAAGCCTGTTTCTACTTGAAAGTCTGAACTGCCAATCCGTTCCACGCTCAAATCGTAATTGAGGGAAAATATGTGCAGCGGATAATTAAGTTCGCTTTGTAAAGTCGCAAGCCCTCGGTAGTAGTCACCTGCCGATGTATCTTCTGGGCACATCCATCGCTTAAGCTCCTGGAGTATTTGTTTCCTAAAACTGCGGACATTTTCGAAATTCGTGTCTGCCAATCCTACGAAACGAGAGTTCCATGCAGCGATGAAAGGATAGAGGGGATGATCTTCGTTGCGTTCCAGCTCATATAAAGTGTTTACTAGGGTCTCAATGTTGAAGGGCACGTTGTCTCCAAAGACACCTCTCAGACCGGAAGAATAATGTATAGCACTCTTCACGTGATGATAAAGCTCTTCAAAAGGACGCCATGACTCATGCTCCGAGAGTAGCTTTTCGATTTCATCTATCATCGTTGCAGAAGCTGGAATCCCAGCTTCTACACTCGCTCCGGCACCGAGCAGAAAGATAATGTCTGTTGAGCGACTATTCATTCCCTAATCCTATAGAAACCATGGCCTTAGATCTTGCACCTTTGGCAGCGGAAGTCCCTCTTCGTGAAATCTACGCACAAAATCGGCCACAAGATGACAATAGAAGATTGAGACGGGCGCACTTTTGGCATTGAATCCTCGCCAGTTACAACCTGACAAATTAACAAGGTCTTGCAACAAGGCATCGTCACTTACGGGATCGTTTTCACTGACTCGTAAGAACGTAAGGTGGGTGGGGCCTGGAAACGCTTTTCCAACAGTCAGATTATCTGGAAAAATACCCTCAAACCAAACTAAGTGTTCCCCACCGCCTAAGCTGACCTCTGTGCCCTCGTAAGGAACCAAACTATTGATGTCTGGATTAAATCCGAAGAAACGACTCCGATGATTCACCTTCACCACTCCAAATTGACAGGATTCAGAGGCAGTTCCTTGCGCCGCCTCACGCACTGTCGCCTCGATAGCTTGCATCTCATTCCGCTTAAGGCGGAACGATGTGTGGACTACCACCTGTGAAAACTCCGAAGCATTATCCGCCAAGATTTCACGCAAATTATTTCGCAATTCGTCGAGATAGGTCGTCTCTTGTGGTGAATCACCAAGTACGCGCATTTGCTGAAACAACCCACTGTTGTCCGTCATTACGGAGAATGCAAAGTATTTTTCGATAACTGGACGACTATCAGCGGTTTCATTTATCTTGTGTGACTGGCTAATCCCAATGATTAGCGAACGCTTTGAAGTAGGCTGTACTTTCCACGGCTTACCGCCAGCCTTGCAAAACAGTTGCAGTGCAATGTTAGCAATAGACCATTTTAGAGAGTAATCATCATTGATAACTCTGAGCGTGCAGACCTGAGTCGGAATTCCTTCGTGGCTGAATACTGCTTTGTGCTGCATATATCCATTATCATCACCATCAGGGAGAACGAAAATCGGCATAGTCAGTGGCTCAGACTCTCGATCATGCTTGACTCGTTCCAATGCCTTCTCAAAAGTTGCAAGTGTCAGATCGTCAAGAATGATTGGTTCAGCATCGAAGGTAATCGACGCCTTGAATAATGATTCAAATCCGGGGAAAGTAACACGCTCGCGTTTTTCTGAACCTCGTAAGGCAACTGCCAGCGTACGTGCCGCTTGTCGATCACACTCGCGGAACGCGAACAGCAATTTCGGTGTAGCGTCCAGTGGGACAAGAGGCCCGTGTTGCCGTAAACCTGAAAACTGACTCCTGGAAGTCTTGTCACCAGAAAATAGATATACCTTGGGATTCAACCGCTTTGCCGGAAGACTGGAGAAAGTATCACTTAGACTAAGCGGCTCAGTAGTACCTGGTAAAGTAACTTTTTCCAGCACGTCGCGTCGTTGAGCCACAAATTCATTTATTCGTTTTCTTCTGTCTTGATAGCAATCGAGATTTCGTTTGAAATTGCGGTCCAAACTTAGGCTGAGTTGCTGAATGCGACGGGAGAACGGAACTCCTTCTTTTACCCGAAAGTGAAAATCAACGAGCCATCCAAATTGTTTCGTTGTCTTCAAATAGTACGGTTGCACTCGTAGTTGTTCGCACCCTTCTTCGTGTTCATCGAAATTAAAAGATAATTCTTCGTAGAAACGCTTTTTGGGAAGGTCGTACTCGTTCGCTTGAAGTTGTTGTTGGACAGATTCCTGCAAAGCATAAAACAAAACACGGCGTGTCAAGTGAACATTGTCAAACCAGTTTACTGAGAATTCCTCAAAGCCAGTCGCCGCTTCAAATAAAACCCAATATGGATTACGAGTGTCAGGGTCTTGATCGCATGGGAGCGAAAATCCTGAAACATCATCGGTAGGTTTCGCTTCGTTCGAATCCCGTATTTTTCGATAAACGCGAAACGGCGGTGCCGGATCGACGAGCGGCAAAAAGTTAAGTTTTACTTTGTACGGACTGCTCATTGCACTACTCCACCCGGAATACTTTCATCACCTCGTCGCCGAGGTGGTTGATTACTTTTACTGCGATTCTGCCAGACTTGGGCTTCTCAAACGGGCGGCTGGTGTCGCTGTTTAATGTGGCCCAGGCTTCTTCG
>QIGM01000494.1 GCA_003230795.1 bacterium | reverse complement strand
CCCAAACTTCTTTTAAGCTCAGTTGGACTGAGGAGACCCCTTGATAGGTATTTAGTTCGACCTGGTAGGCCACATTTACCACGCTATCCTTGCGAAGTAGCGGATGGCCTTGCATGTTCCAAGCGACTCCATTTCGCGAACAAATATCATCCGCCAAACGAATTCTAAGATGTGCTCCCTTAATAGCGGAAACTGAATCAACGCGCACTCCCTCACTCACAAGAAGCGGTGAGGGATTTCCTACTCCAAACGGCGCAAGGCATTGAAGCTGTGTTGCAAGCTCATAATCAACTTCAGAAAGACTGAGCCTAACATCCGCATTCACCTTACGCAGAAGATCATCTTCAGTAAGTCGCTTCTCGGCAATCTCGAGAAATCCTGCATGAAAGGCCTCAAGGTTTTTAGGAAGTAAGCTAAATCCCCCTGCTTGAGCATGCCCACCGTGAGTAATCAAAATCTCGCTTAATTCCGCAAGTGCCTCAGCAACATGAAATCCCTTTATCCCACGGACCGAGCCTTTAATTACGGGTATCGTCTCTTCACCTGACTTCATTTCACCAGGTCCCATCACCGCAGCAGGGCGATAATACGCTTCGACCAGTCTCTGCGCGGCAATTCCGATCACCCCAAGATGATAGTCTTCGCCGTAAGCGGTGACTGCTGAAAGTTCGCTAGGGTCTCCCACTCTTTGCAACTTGGCGATACAGGAGTCTTTAACCAAGTTTTCTACTTCGCGTCGTCGCTCATTTAGACGATTTATAGACTGCGCAATAGATTTTGCCTTTTTCGAACTAGTGGTCGTAAGCAAAGTCACAACTTGATTCGCGTCATCAAGTCTTCCTGCTGCGTTGATTCTTGGACCAATGTTAAAAGAGACATGAGATGCACCAAAACGCGGATTATCTCTTACTTTTGCGACGTCTTTTAACGCTTCGATCCCGACCCGCCGTGCTTGACGTAGGGCATCAATACCACGATGCGCAATCAATCGATTAAGCCCTGAGAGCGGCACCATGTCACAAATCGTGCCCATCGCAGCAAGATCAAGAAAATCTTTCGGATCGGGGAAAGTAACTTCTGAGAAAGCTTCTCGCTTGCGGCCTTCCACACGAAGAAGCACAAGCAACATCCAAACAACGCCTGCTGCTGCAAGTTGATGTTCCGCGAAGGGACAGCCATCTTGCGCAGGATCCACAACAACATCCGCCGCAGGTAAAGTAGGGCCAGGGATATGATGATCGAGAATGACAGACTTCATCCCCTTACGTCGAGCATAGGCAATTTCGTTAACGCTAGAGATCCCACAATCAACAGTAACGAGTAGCTCAGTTCCACGGGCAACGAGAGCGTTAATTCCTTCCGTCGAAACTCCGTATCCCTCGACAAATCGGTTCGGCACATAGCTCGACACATTTGCACCAATGGAGTGCAGAAACAAAACAAGCTGCGCGCTCGAAGTAACCCCGTCCACATCAAAGTCGCTGTAAACGGTGATTGCCTTTTTTTCTTCGACCGAATCAAGAATAAGGTTGGCAGCCTTCGAAAGATTCTTCATCTGCGAAGGGTCCGGAAGATGCTCCTTCAGCGTCGGTGTGAGAAAACTCTTGGCACTCTCAGAATCGATTATCCCGCGCGCTATCAAAATCTTCGCAATAGCTTGAGAAATCCCTAGGTCGTCCCTAAGTGTAGCCGCCAGATGAAGATGCTCCGTCGCCGTATCCTCGCGCAACGTTACAACGGGAGTTCTAAAACGAGCAGGAGCCGCTGGTTTAGGTGGGGAATCAGGTAAAGAAAGTGCGCTCACGCTTTTCCGCCGTTAGAATTCGAAAATAGACCAAGAGCTAATGATATCATGTAAAGATCGCAAAACGAAGCTGAGGTTAGTGGGTTTTGTTGAAGATATTTCTTTTATTATTTATAGCCAATCACATCGGGCTGAATCCCCAACGCCACAAGCGCGGTCTCCGGTGAAATATCTCCCGCGATTAGTACGTTGCGAATCGATTCGCCCATCGAACAATGACGATCCTTGATCAGCATTTCGCGTATTATTCGATACATTGAGTGAGCGTTCAGTGAGCGGCCGAGAAGTTTGTGCTGCAATGATTCGGTGAATGGAATCATCTCAAACACTGAGACAAGACCAACGACCCCTCTGCCCGCACACATTTCACATTCTCCTTTTCTAAATATCTTTGCTCCCTGCTCCAATCTAAAGAGTTGGCGGATTCGCGAATCTGCTTTTTGCTGCATCTTACAATGCGCGCACAATACTCCGAGTAAGCGCTGGGAGCTGACTAATCGCAGCCCACTGCTAAGGATGTCCGCTGGAATTCCTAGCTGTAATAGACGAACGATGCATTGAAGAGCGGAAGGAGCGTGAATACTACTCAAAACCAAGGTTCCAACTAGCGAAGCCTCACAGGCCGTAAGTGCTGTTTTTTTATCGCGAATTTCGCCTAGCATGACGACGTCGGGATCTTGTCTAAGGATCAGAGGAAGTAGTGCTGAGTAATCGAGAGCCTTTTCGCTATCGATTTCTATTTGGCTGATTCCAGAGATTACTCTTTCGACCGGATCTTCAAGGGTAATGATATTTCTCGTCGGCCTATTTAACACCTGCAAAGCGGTAGCGAGAAGCGTCGACTTTCCACTTCCCGTAGGGCCAGATACGAGCAACAAACCTCGATCACTGGCAATACTTGCGGAGAAAAGCGCCCCTTGCCGAGAAGTCATACCGAGTTTCAAAAATCGCTCTCTTGTTCCACTTGCAGTAGAGAGAGTGCCGGTATCTAACAAACGAAGCACGACTTTATTGCCGTTTTGAGTCGGTAAAATAGAAACTCGCAAACGTAGATCTTCTTTGTAAGCTCGGATTCGAAATCCCCCCTCAAAGGGTTCCCCTAGAGACGTCTGAGGAGCATTTGAAAGCACGCGAACTCGTCGAGCAATAGCAGACGAAAGCTCCGGCGTTAAACTCAAACCGTCTTCTAGTATATTCGCCACTCGGAAACGAATTTGCGTTGCCTTACTCATCGGCTGAAAATGTATATCGCTAGCACTTAGCAAGGATGCACGAAAAACGATGCACTCTAGTGCTTCCGATACTTCACTCGCCACGGACAGAGAGCTAAGTAAAGAATCTTCGGCAGAGCACAATGCCTCGGATACATCTTCGAGACTTCCGCGGTAGGCCCTTACCCTCGCAGCGCCAATGGTTTCTGTAGAACACTGAGTGGCTTCAATCTCGCAACCAACTGCAAAGCTGAGGTGTGTGTGTTTCTCGACACCGAAGCAGGGGGGAACCGCTATTAGTAGCCTTGAGGATTCACCCTGCCGAAGTAGCCGCAAAGGCAAGACGTCGAGCTGAATAGCGCGGGATAAGGGAAGCAAC
>QIGM01000060.1 GCA_003230795.1 bacterium | reverse complement strand
CTACTATCATTAGAAAGTCGACAATTCACACGAAAAACTAAAGAAAGCCAGCAACATGCAAAAGTTATGACGGCTCAAGATTTGCTTTGATTGCCACATATATATATGGTACTTTCATATTATAATATGAATTATACTCTAGATATCGATCGAGTGAAGTCTCTTGCTAGTAATGCAGGCATCACTAGCCTTACGGAGCTCTGCCACAAGGCCTCAGTCCATCCAAACTCGCTTACACCGTATATAAAGGGAACTCGCTCGCCACTAACTCAGGTGGTTATAGAGATAGCTGCCGCCCTAAACGTTTCAGCACACTTACTCCTTAAAGGTGACGGATACGACCCTTTGATCTATCAGATACGCCAGGTAGTTGAAGAAGCTCTTCCTCAAGCCAGAGCGGCAATACTGTTCGGCTCAAGGGCAAGGGGCACAGCAAAGCCTTACTCCGACATCGATATCGGTCTGACTGGAGGTTCTAAACCGATCTCTTTTCCCGAGTTTGTTCGGATAGAGACTCAGATTGAAGAGAGATTCGAAGACTTCACACACACGATAGACCTGGTCAATCTCGATCTCGCACCGTATCATTTTCTCACTGAGATCGAATCAGATCTAAAATTTCTCACTGGAGATGACACGGTCGCCGCATTTTTCAAGGGATTTCTATATGGTCGAAAAAAGAACTAAACAAAAGCGTGACGCTCTCCAACTGCTTGAAGCAGCAATGGATCTCTACAACAAAGAAGATGACCAAAAAGAATTACATTTTCTTATGGTAACAAAAACTTTTGAAGTTCTTGTGGAAGCAGGTTGGAAAGAATTTAAATCGCAAGTTGAAGATGAAGGAATGGATGCTCCTTCCCCAAAAGAGGCTATTCGAAAGGCTGCAACACTTGGCCTTACAAAAAATCCAGAGAAATGGATTGAATGTATTTCGGCAAGGAATCTCAGTGTTCACAATTACTTCCGACTCAAACCAAGCCAGTTCATTGAACTTGTGAATGAGCTTATTGAACTCTGTAAAGCTTAATGTGTGCCAGCTAAGACTTAATAACGATTATTGTACGAATCGTTGTTCCGATAAGAGTCGTAGGAGTCATTACCTTGCTGCCGACGAAGATCTTCTATCTCTCTTCGCTGACGCTCAAGTTCCTGCTGCTGTCGTCGCTGCTGCTCTTCGATACGCTGACGTTCAACGTCTTGAGAATCAGTTGCGTTACCAATAGCGGCTCCAGTAATCGCACCAAGCCCTGTGCCGATGGCAATGCCAGCGCCAGCATTTCCGGTTTGATTACCAATGATAGCTCCCGCGCCAGCGCCGATCGCGCCACCCAAGAGACCGCCTTTCGCGGCACCAGTTATCGGTTTCGCACAGGCACTCATGCTCAGCATCAGTATTGTGCCAGTAAAAATCGTACCCGTAAAAATTGCTATGCTCGACTTCATACTTTTCTCCTCCATCTACCTTGGTCTTGCGGCCTTAAATCGTAAGGTGCAAAGCCCCTCACGACAGCCATACAGTAAGAGCACCCGCCCAAGCTCCAAAAAAACTACTTCTTCTGCGGCGCGATACTCCTTGGAGCCATCGCCCTACTCTTATTCTTCGACTTGCGAGCATCCGAAGTTGTTCTAAACATCGGCATATTTGCCTCAGTCGAGACGTATATGACGTTTGGATTCTCGTTAAGTGTTGAAATCCAAAGGTATTGTAAATACTCAGCAGATAGGGTTGCTCTGACGATTTCTTGGGCTTCAGCAGCTCCTCTTGCTCTAGCCACTTCAATCTCGGCGTCTTTTTTCGCCTGATCCAGCTCAAAACTCTTCTGCAGGGCTTTCTGCTCCTGCTCAAGCTTACGCTCAATCGCGTCCTTAAACGTGGTAGGAAGCTCCAAACCCGTGATCATCAAGTCTTCAATAGTAATCCCGCGTACGTTAAGCTCGGCTCGAAGATTCTCTTCGGCGATGCCAGTCAAGTGCGCTTGATTAGTTATGATCTCTTCGACCTTTTGTTTGCCAATTACTTCGCGAAAGGTGTTGATCAACGTAGAATCAAGCACTGTTTGGACGAAATCAGGTCCCACTTCTGTTCGCAAACGGATTACTTCTTTGGGTCGAAAGAGAACGGTTGATTGAAGCTTTACGATTAGACCCTCAGCCGAAGGAATATCGAGATTCAAAGAGCGACGCTGAGTTTTGATATTCCAAACTTCAATTTCGCGAATCACTGGGATACTAGGATAGATTCCCGGAGTAAGCACATCCTTATTGATATTTCCGAAGCTCTTGCTAATGCCGACAGTTCCGTCATCAACCACAACACAGCCTGTAAGCAAAAACGCACAAACAGACATACTAATCACGAACACCAGCCGCTTGATCTTCATTAGCCTAGAACTCCTTATAAAATATCAAATAAAAATAACGCCGAACATTAAGCTCAACATCAGTATCGTGCCCCATGATGGAGACACTTAGAAACTTCGTCCTGGCAGTGTCCTTTATATTTCCGACGGATACAAGTTCTTCAGCTATCTCAGTAGATAAGGAGCGGACTGACTCATTCCAGAGTATTTTGCTCTGTTTTGACACTTCCCGCATCGCGAGAGAACAAACACAGCAAACCTCGCGCCTTGCTAACATTTTAGTTCGCGACACTATTTTTTATTTTTGTTACCACAAAGGCATGAACGACGTCGCCGACCTACTAGTGCGTATGCGCTCCGCATACGAGATTTTCGCTGAAGAGCTAGAAAAACACCTAGGGTTTCTCCTAGAGACCTCGAACGCCTTGGGCGAACTCGAGAAGGAGGACGAACTCGAGAAATTTTTCTCTGATAAAGCGAAAAGCCTCGAGCAACGTTTCCACGTTCTTAAGGGTGGCGCTGGTTTTCTGAAACTAAATAAGGTCGCAGATATTAGCGACAAGTTCGAAAGTGTTTTTAAGAGAGCTTGCGTAAATCACGACGACCTCGCCTTACTGAAATCAGAATTTGTACAAAGTATTTCGCAGCTAAAAGTTGAATTAGCGGAACTCAATACCTTACTTGCAAATACCGCTTCTGACGACTCGCCCTAGCTTACAGCTCCTTCGCTACAGCCGTTTGTTGGCCGCTTCAGCAAGATCACTTCTCACGATTCTGCGTAACTGAACATGTGCAGACTGAGGCCATGTCCTAAAAGAGTTTATTGCATGCACAAGACCATTGTTTCTTGTACTGAGGAATTGGTTATCGATTTGACTCGGATCTCCAATCACGACAACGATACTCCCCTCTCCTAACCTAGTCAGTAGCACCTTAAGCGGGCCACGTTCTAGGTTCTGCGCTTCTTCGAGGATTACGATACTTCGACGGAAGGTTCTTCCACGAATATACGTCAGTGGCACAAGCTCAAGCC
>QIGM01000126.1 GCA_003230795.1 bacterium | reverse complement strand
TCAACTCGCGAGCGATCTTACGCTGAGACCATCCTTGAGCATGTAACTGCTTTATAGACAACACGTTAGCCACTTTCAACCGGTGTACCATTGCAAGGCTCCCAAGCTTTTTCTAAAAGCTTGAGAGTCTACGCGAAGGAAGACCGATTAGTGGCCTTGTTTGAGGCGCCTTTTACTGGCCTTGTTTAGGCGCAATACCGTTCAATTAGTCGTATAGGGTTGAGTGATAACGACTTGCGTAGAGACGCCATCGTTTTGCTAGCATTGGTTTGGAATAATGAATGTCGAACAAGGAATGTCGAATATCGAAGTGTAGAAAGGCCTTGTGGGCATGCTGTCTCCGCCTGCCTCTTTACTTCGTCATTCGGAGTTCCTTGTTCGGCCTTCTTCTCCGGCAACAGGGCGATATTCACTTTTCGTAAACGTCTGTCACACCCTAGTTTAGGACGAATTGAACGGTATTGTGTTTAGGCGCCCGGTGACAATACCTGAGTATTCCAGTCCAGAACGATGAGATACCTGTTAAATAGAAGTCGCCATCATCTTCGATGAACCAACCCCCTCCAGAATCACCAGGTGTTCCAAGAGCACCGAGCTGTTGCCAGTTCGTCAAGCCAGGTTGGATAAAACGGGCTCTTTGAAAGACATCATCGTCGTCGATATTAAAAGTCAACGTGTTGGTTCCTGCCCGTCGATTTGCATCTATCGGCTGCAATCCCGTTGAAGGCGTTCCAGCTCCACCATACCCAACAAGACTGCTGTTTGTACCAGTTAAGTCTTCGACTGGTCCAGTGTATAACAATGCGGGTTCAACAGATGTAAAGGCGTCCTCAAAGTAGAGTAATGCGAGGTCGGGTCCATTCTCGAAGCCATTGTAGCCAGGATTCACAAATACTTCAGTTGAGAATAAACTCTCCCCTGGGTCGGTTCGGAAATTGCTCCCCAGACCAAATTCGTAAGTCTCTACCGAACTCGTGTTGTCATTGTCGTCTTCAAGAACCGAGTGAGCGGCAGTGAGTACCCAATGTTCGTCGATGAGTACACCGGAGCTAAACAGAACGTCTTGCCCATTCTCAATTCCAAACATCCAACCAACAGACGGAAACATGTTTGCGTATTCCAGATACGCTGAGTCGGGCGTTACGCTCGGCTCGTGTATAGCAATCGCGAACGCCGAGTTTGATGTGCCACCTATGCAGCACATGCACAAAAACAAATAACCAATACTTCGCATGAGTCTCTCCTTTTTCAGAGCGTGATTACGAGACAAGAAAACCTCCGGAGAAAACCTGGAGTCTCTCGCCTCAAGTTCAACCAATGCACTTCGAGCTTCTGACTCGATGTCAGCTAGCCGATGCATCCCTCGAACCTGAGTTACGCAGAAATCTGCCCGAAATAAATGAGAAGAGCCAATTGAGACCAATGCCCCTGGCTTGGCGATTTGGAGGCGTCAATTGACGCAGTCGCCGGAGATACTCGCCAAGCAGCCATAGCACGCTTCGCGATTCTTTAGCAAGGTTATGTAGGAATGTTCTTTGAGTGTGCCACTTAGCCACTTGCTTCTTCGGAAGCTTGGCGGCAGTAGCGTACAGGCAAGAGGGCTTGGACAGGGCCAAACCACAGCGAACAACAAAGATTAAATTACGACGTTTCATACCATCCCCGCAAAAAAGAGGAACGTTGACACGCAGCAGCCCATACCACCCTCGCCAAAGGGCACACAGAACCACACACGGCCAACGCTCCCCCTACGGGGAGCGCGGCTTCGTGTGCTACCTCTGTGTAATTCGCAAGCCCTACGGCTCACGTTGGCGATTTGGTATGAGGTACCACTCGACGCACACGCGTCATATCAATTTGTTATCCCCTATGGTACCAGCAGGGTCGTGCCTGTTCCATCGCTAGCCGAAACTATCTTCATGCTGTCTTTGAAAACGGCGGCGTCGCTCCTAGCTGACTAGCGGGGAACGCCTTTCTGGTCAGCCTCGCACCTTCTAATTGCGTCAACGAGCTGCAGGAAGACCTCCGGTTCAGAATTCGAGATTGGGCCGCCCAGGCAGAACCTCAGTTTGTCGCATTGGGAACAGCAATAAGCACATCGAGCAAATATCGCCATCGGGAGCCCAAGCAGTGCGAGGACTAGTGTGCCGCCAGCAACTATATCCACGTCACCTACGGTCACCCAAGCAATGGAAGGCCAAGTCACGAGTACGAGAAAACTACCAGTCAATATCGAAGCAATGTCAAATGGCTGAACTCGCGTGAAGGCCATCGTCCAGCCAAATACAAATAGAGCGAACAGTAATTGTGAGCCTGATAATCCGAGACCTGGATTCGTATCCTGAAAATCATCCGGAAAAGATGCTACTTCGATGTGAGCTTGGTCCGTTGATTCCACAAGCATTGAACTGCTGTAGTGAATAGACCTAATCGGCAACACGATACGGCTAGAAGTTGTCGCGGCAAACGGAAGCAATATGTGAGCAGAAAGGGCAAGTACAGCTGATACGACCATTGAATATCTGGCCGTTGGTGTCGTAAAGGCCTCAAGCCAATTGTCAAATTCTGCTTCTGAGGTCATCAAGCTCCTAATTGGTCTTCTCGACTAGTCATTTGAGTTGGCCTGTGTTTGGCTGTGCGAATCTCTGTAGTCGACGCATTCTCGATACAACTTGAGAACGTCACTAGAACGGCGAACGACTCATCGTTCGCTCAGAACGTATGCACCGTTGACACCCGTACCGACATAGGTTTGACAAGCAAACATCGTAGACACATCGACCGAGTGGGATGTAGCTTTGCGTGCTAGGAACCAAGTAACGGTACGAGAGATAATGCGTCGCCCGACGCCAAACGAAAGAGAGAGAAGTGCCTTTTGTCGACAGTGAAGACCGTGGAAATGTTTTCGCGTTCCGCCATATACGCCAAGCAAGCGTCGGCTAAGTCGAGTTCCTGGTCTCGATACTTCGAGAGGACGCCGCCCACTTGGATTACTTCATCCGCTCGAATAGTCAGTAGTTGATAATCCCCTTCATGCACTGCTTCGAGCAACGACTCGACTAAGTCAGGCCGTTTGCGGAGCAAGTAACACGCTTCGGTGATGACCGGCCAAACGGTCCAAAGAATTTCCGGAAGCTCCTGAGCCGCTTCCCGACACGCATCGTGGTGTTGGTCGTTCTTGTCGAACAGGGCTACGATGGGGCCGGTGTCAATGAGTATCCGGTCCGCCACGTGACTCTCCAAATCCTTGCATGTGCTCTGGGTTGGTGCTTAGGTCGCCGGGGCCATCCATCGCCCCCACAACACCACGTTCTTGCATCGAGTCCAGAAAGCTACGGCCTGCCCGTGGCGTCCGCCGTGTCGAACGGAGATTGGTAAAATAGTCTTCTAGCAACTCAG
>QIGM01000355.1 GCA_003230795.1 bacterium | reverse complement strand
GCTCGCCACTTATAGAAACTGGCGCTACTCATGCCGTGTTCACGACAAAGAGCCGGCACTGGCGTGCCGGACTCGGCCTGTTTCAGAATCGACAGAATCTGACTGTCGCTGTATCTCGATGTTTTCATTTGAGAATCTCCTTCGTTCAGTCTACGAGAAAATTCTACTTTTGACGTCAGCTCTTCTTAGGGGAGATTACCCAGTCATATTGTCGGCACAAATCGAAGATTCTGGTCGAAACTGAAGGGCGGTACTTCCAAGAAGCTACGGTTGGCGAACAATGCCGTGTTGTTGGAAAAGTTGAGAAAGGAGGCGGAATTCACGCCGGATAAGGAGTTTCAAGATCGAGAAGCACTCAGCGAAGAGGATATCCGGTTATTGTGTAGCCAATTCGATATTCAGTCTCACGGTCGATACCACTTTAGCGCCACTACACTTTCAGATTCGGAACTTCGGCGAGAACTAGCCGACTCACGTGAAAGAACAGAGATGCTTTCAGAGGCGCCGTGTGAACACTTTAGCTTTCCATACGGAGACCATTCTGCTCGGGAAATCAATGTCGCAAAATCGGTTGGTTACAAGTCCCTTCGAACAACGAAACCTGGCTGGATAGGACAGAGCACTGATGTATGTCGTATTCCAATCACCGCAGACGTCGGAGGCGATGCATCGATTTGCGACTTGCAACTTCATCTCACCGGCATCCCACGATTCCTGAAACGCACCGTCGACGCGCTCGTAACCAAACACTTATACGCAATGCGCCAACGAATCTTGATGTCCAATCCGTTTTTCTAAATTTGACATCTTCTCCGAATTGAGTAGCAAATTGATCTGGAGTCTAGCCTTGGATTGACCCCATCCACAATATTCGGGCAGTCGCGAAAGGTTGTTTGCACTATCAATGGCATACCGCGTAACATGACAATGAGGTACAAAACTCTCCATTAGGAAACCGCTTGGTCTGTTCCATTGTTTTTGGCGATAGACATTTATAGAAATTTTTGAGGTAAAAGTGAAATATCGCGCCGAAATTGATGGTTTAAGAGCATTGGCAGTTTTGCCCGTAATTCTCTTTCATGCGGGCTTTGAATGGTTTAGCGGAGGATTTGTCGGGGTAGATGTGTTCTTTGTGATCAGCGGTTATCTGATCACCACCATTATTATCAATGACATGGCCGAAGGGCAGTTCAGCATCATTAATTTCTATGAGCGTCGCGCTCGCCGAATACTCCCAGCACTTTTCTTTGTAATGCTGGCGTGTATTCCTTTTGCTTGGCTTTGGCTAACACCAAGCGACCTCAAAGATTTCGGTCAAAGTTTGGTTGCAGTCTCGACTTTCTCTTCCAACATCTTGTTTTGGAGCGAAAGCGGGTACTTTGATACCGCAGCGGAAATCAAGCCATTGCTTCATACATGGAGTTTGGCGGTTGAAGAGCAATATTACATCTTATTTCCAATATTCTTGATGTTAACTTGGCGTTTGGGGCTCAAGAGGATTCTTTCACTATTGACAGTGGCATTTGTAATCAGTTTGGGAGTAGCACATTGGGGAGCATTCGCCATGCCAAAGGCTACTTTTTACCTACTTCCAACAAGAGGTTGGGAGTTACTCATTGGCGTCTTTGCTGCCTTTTACCTAAAGCATAACGATTACTTAAAATCAGATAGGTTAAACCAAGTATTGAGTTTGCTTGGTTTTGGGCTTGTCGTTGGGGCCATCATTGCGTTTGATCACTCCACTCCTTTTCCAAGTTTGTATGCTCTCATACCAACTGTTGGAACCGTTCTGTTGATTCTTACCGCAGTTCCTAAAACATGGATCTACAAGTTACTAAGTTACTCACCCATAGTTGGAATTGGACTGATCTCATACAGTGCCTATTTATGGCATCAGCCCATTCTTGCTTTCGCCCGTCAGAGATTATTAGGTGAGATTTCTGATGTTTTGTTGCTCTTGTTCTGTCTGTCCTCATTGGTAATCGGATATGTAAGCTGGATGTACGTGGAGAAACCATTTAGAAATAAGAAGAAGATTACCCGTCGATCTATATTCTTCTTCTCTTTAGCGGGGATGACATTGTTTAGCTTATCGGGCCTTATCACGCATAATAACAATGGATTCATAGATAGATATCCTAGTTTTCTTGTCGATATAATGGAGGTTACAAAATCGCATATTGATGAAAGAGATGATAGGAAGTGTTTTAGAGTAGATAAACAATCAAGTGTACCTAACTGCATAAAAGGAAGCGCGACAGGTGTTCCTAATTTTGCTGTCATTGGAGATTCTCATGCTTCAACACTCGTTTCTGAATTAAATAAGATCTTTGTCAATAACAACTCTTCTTTCGTTCAGTATACAAAGAGTGCTTGTCCGCCAATTTTTGAGTTTATTGATAGAGCTGGGGATAAATGTGATGTTTTTATTGATAACGTTGTTTCTGACTTAGCAAGTAGAAATATAGAAACTGTAATCTTACTAGCCAGGTGGTCTTACTACATACACGATGATGATTATAGCAACGCAAACGGTGGTGTAGAGTTTAGAGGACGACGAGAGGCTTACTCAGCTGGAGACATTCCCTTGACAAGCAATTTCTCTTCACGGAGATCGGCGATTCTAGAGGGATATGAAGAATTCGTACATTCTTTGATCAGAAATGGGATTCGTGTAATTGTGTTGGGTCCAGTCCCTGCTCATGCTTGGGATGTTCCCTCGACAATCATCAAGTTCAGCCAATACTCAGATCACATTGTAAGTCTTCCACCTCTTTCATATGCTGTATATGAAGAAAGAAACAAAGAAGTATTGGATATGTTCAATCTTTTATCAAAGAAAGGCGTTATTGCGTTTGTTGATAGCGGCTCGATATTTTGTAACGGTAACAGCAATTCATTTGGCGATAAAGTTTGTCATTCGATTGAAAATGGAGAGGTTCTTTATTACGATGATGATCATCTTTCAAATTCAGGTGCCTCTATATTGCTGAATGGAATAGAGGATCTGCTATTCAAGTAGTACGATTTTGGGCGACTGCAAATAAAACATAAGGATCGGAACGGCGATTTTGAGCCACAGCTGGTCAAGAAACGGCAACGGCGGGTTACGGTGATTACCGCGTGACCTTAGTGAACGGCAGAAGCTCTGTTACTATCTGAAATCGATTTTTTCATTGTCGTTGCCAAGCCTCTACTGTTTCAATTGCCTGTTGTAATGCAAAACCCATTTCTCTGAGCAATTGCTGGGGTAATCACCCCATTTTTAACTGACGCCAAAAGCAGAGGTCATGCTGCACTCAGCAACTGTTTTGGTGGCAAGCCACCGTTAGCCTTGTTGGGCCGTTCATGATTGTAAAACCAAAGCCACTGGGTAGCATAGTCCTGTACTTCTTTGATCGATTCAAAC
>QIGM01000477.1 GCA_003230795.1 bacterium | reverse complement strand
AAAAGCTCAGGCTGGTGGCGAGAATCGAGAAGCCGATACCCAAAAAAGCGAATACGCCAACGAAGAGTGGCACTAAAAACGAAGTTTTATTTTCACTCTTCGTCTCCATTCAATCCCGACTATGCGCGCAGCAAAGGCTCTTCTATGGCGTGAAGGCGCTTAGCCCAAGACTTCAAATCTTTCTTTAGAGATGTAAAGTCTGATTCGGCGAGCTTCAACTCCGCTCTCCAAGAAGCGTCTATTGACTCAAATTCTTTCTCGAGATCTGCTTTGCGAATTTCTCCCGTGGCTGTTTTTTCGGCAGTTTTAATATAGGCTTCACGAAAGGGCATTCCTTCGCCGACGAGACGATAGGCCTCGTAGGTTGCATAGAGATCGTCGCTCATTGCCGATTGAAGCGTATCTTCATTTGGGCTAATCGAACTAAGAACAAGCGAAAGCATTGGAATAATTTCCGAAATCTGTGCGTTGGATCGGAGCAATGGTTCTTTAGAATACTGTAAGTCTCGATGGTAGTTTGACGGTAGTTTCGAGGTTACCATGACTAGCTCGAACTCTGCAGCTCGAACTCTAGAGGCGCGGGCTCGTAGTAGTTCAACTACGTCTGGATTTCGTTTCTGCGGCATAATGGAGGAACCAGTCGTAAGTTCTTCCGGTAAATTGAAAAATGCGTATTCCTTGGAGTTGTAGGCAATGAGGTCCCAAGAAATTTTTTCGGTCGCGGATGCAATGTCTGAAAACCATCGTAGGGTTCGCAGCTCGTAACGTCCTCTAGAATTCTGTATGTCAATCGGGTTTCGTTGAGGTGCTGAGAAGGCAAGCAACTCGGAAGTGAAATTGCGATCAAGCGGAAGAGGGACGCCAAAACCAGATGCTGCTCCAAGCGGGTTTGTATTCACCGTGTCTAGTAGTCTTTTGCCATCTGCAAGGAGTATGAGGAAATGCTCAATAAATGCATGAAGCCACATGCCGACACTTGAGGGCATTGCTGGTTGCATGTGCGTGTAACCGGGCATCGGGAGATGTCCAATATCTTTCACTCGCGAATGCAGGGTTTCAATGCACTCTCCTATTCTTGAACACTGCGTTAAGATTGCGTCACGAATAAAAAGTCGTTGCGCAACCAACACCTGATCGTTTCTCGATCTGCCGGTATGTATCTTTCTGCCGGCATCTCCGGTTCTTTCGACGAGGAAGTGTTCAAGCGCAGAGTGACAATCTTCGAGTTCGTAGGGTATTTCGAAGGAGTTTGCGTCACTCAAAGTAAGCGCTTCGGCCAGGGCTGTTAGTAGACTATCTAGTTCTGACTTCGAAAGAATATTGATCTTCGCCAGCATTTTGGCGTGCGCAGCCGAAGCCAGAATATCCCAGCGAATGAGCTCCTGATCGAGCTCTGGATCGTTTCCTACTGTGAAGGCGTGAACTTGCTCGTTGAGCGTTGCGCCTTTGTCCCAAAGTCTTTTAGCCATAACTTACCCACCTGAACGCTTATACCGTTCTAAAATTTGTCGCCAGATCGGTAGCATGCTCAGCTAAAAATTGCTAGATTGCAAGACCATTTTTATAGATAATTCGCGAGATTATGAAGTTTCAAGTCCTTACTATTTTCCCTGAACTCTTTGAGCCCTTCTCTAAGCTCGGAATGTTCGGTCGCGCCGTGTCCAGCGGACGCGTGGGGCTTGAAACGAAGCATCTTCGGGACTATGCGATAAACACTCAGGGGCAGATCGATGACACGCCCTACGGCGGTGGTTCTGGAATGGTTCTCCGTGCGGAACCAGCAGTTGCGGCTATTCGCGAGGCGCGCTCAAAGGATCCAGCCGCTAAAACAGTTCTCTTTACTCCACGCGGAAAACCGCTGACCCGTAGCCTCGCAAAGCAGCTAGCGGCTGACTGCGAGAAGAATGCCGGCGGTTTAATCCTCCTTTGCTGCCGATACGAAGGCGTCGACGAACGAGTGATTGATAAGCATATTGATTGTGAAATCAGTCTTGGCGACTATGTTCTCATGGGTGGAGAAGTCGCGGCGATGGCCTTGATGGAAACAACAACTCGCTTCGTGCCAGGGGTCTTAGGTAATCCAGACTCGCTTCTCGAGGAGTCCTTTGAGCATCATCTGCTGGAGTATCCGCAGTATACCAAGCCGCGCGAATTTGAAGGAGACTCTGTTCCAGACGTTCTTGTATCCGGCGATCATGCTCGAATCTCTGAGTGGCGAGCCGATAAATCGTTAGAGATAACTGCGAAACGAAGACCCGATCTACTATCTGCAGCAGAACTCGATACACCGCCGATTGCGGGAGAGCTTAGTGTCGCATTGATGCATCATCCAGTGCTGAATAAAGAAGGGAAGGTGATTACCTCCTCAATTACGAATCTTGATTTACCCGATATCGCTCGCTCTGCAAGGACTTTTGGGCTCGCACAGTATTACGTCGTGCATCCAGCGCGAACCTTGCGCCGGCTAATGGCTAAAATTTGCGAACATTGGTCCGAAGGCTACGGCTTAACCTATAACCCCAATCGTACAGAAGCACTTGAGCGCATCAGCTTGTTGCCGAATTTCGATGATGTCTTGATAGATATCGAACAACGCACTGGTAAGCTCCCAAAGATTATCACCACTAGTGCAAAGCGCGATTCCTCTACGATATCTTACGATCAAATGCGCTCTATTTTGGCGCTCAACGATGAACCACATCTCTTAATTCTGGGGACTGGTTGGGGATTATCGGATGAGTTTATGGCCCGAGGTGACTACAGGCTTGAGCCGGTAGAGGGTTGGACGAATTATAACCATCTCTCCGTTAGAGCTGCTGCCGCAATCATGTTTGATCGCCTTCTTGGTGTGCACCAAAAGAGTTAAAAACGTCGTTTTTTGCGAGACACTACAAGTCAAAACCAAAGAAAGTTTCTGCGTTTAGCGTAGTTTGCTCAGCCACCTGCTCCAGAGAGATCCCTTTTATTTCGGCTAGCCGCAGGGCGATCTGATACACATGCATAGGCTCACTCGGCTTGCCGCGAAAAGGCTCAGGGGCCATGTAGGGGCAGTCCGTTTCCAGCATGATCTGATCAAGCGGAATATCTGCTGCGGCTTCTCGAAGTGCTGTTGCTTTCTTAAACGTGAGATTGCCCGTGAAAGAGACTAAGAAATTTATATCACGTAGTTGTTTTGCGAAGGCTGCGGTTTCGGCGTAGCAGTGAAATACTCCACCTACGTCCTCGGCATGAAGCTGCTTCAACGTTTCGATTGTTTCGGCCCCTGCATCTCGGCAGTGGATGATGAGAGGCTTTTTTAGCTCTTTCGCGATCTCAATAGTGCAGCGAAACAATTCTCGCTGAGCATCGAAGGGTGCCCAGTCTCGGAAAAAATCAAGTCCAGTCTCACCAATCGCTTTTACCTTCGGGTG
>QIGM01000304.1 GCA_003230795.1 bacterium | reverse complement strand
GGAAGCGGCAATTCCTCGCATTTCAGCTCAAGCTCCCTTCGTTGACGTCGTTTTCTATGCATCGCGCCTTCCAATAAAAACACAGCAATGGCCGCCCAGATCAATGCAAAAGCCACTGCACGACCAAAGTCAAACTCTTCGCCGAAAACAAACACTGCGAGGGCAAACTGTAGACTTGGCGAAATATACTGCAGCAAACCAAGCTCATACATTGGCAATTGCTTAGCAGCAAAGGCGAAGCAAACGAGAGGCACCGCGGTAACCACTCCCGTGCTTGCAAGAAGTAAAGAGTGATAGGACAAGTCAACAAACGCCTGTGTGCTGCCTGCATCCGAGAGAAGCAAGAAGAGAGTCGCCGGGGCGACAACACTGGACATCTCTAGCGTAAGTGATTCTATAGACCCGAGAGAGACAAACTTCTTCGTCAGAGCGTAAGTCCCCATTGTACCAGCAAGTGCCAGCGCATAGTACGGGATACGCCCATAACTCAAAGCCGCTAGCAGCACCCCGATAAAAGCGATACCAATCGCGCAGTACTGTCCAGCTCTCAGTCTTTCACCGAGGACAACAGCACCAAGAAACACGATGAACAAAGGATTAATGAAGTATCCAAGACTCGATTCGAGCACGTTCCCAGAATTAATCGCCATCACATACACCAACCAGTTTCCGGATATAAGCGCGCCGGAGAAGATCAGTACAACAACTGATGAAAGCGAGAGCGAGCTGCGAAGAACCCCAGTAAGGCGAGCGCTAAGAATTAAAAAAGCGGCAAGGATGAGAAAGCTCCAAAGCACACGATGCGCAAGAACCTCCATCGCAGGAAACTCGCTTAGCAGCTTCCAGTAAAGAGGCAGTAAGCCCCACGCGATGAAAGCAGAGGTGGCGGCAAGAAGACCTTTTCGATTCAGAGACATTTCGGCAACCTTGATGGGAACGAGGACAAAGACCGACTTTGCGGATAATATGCGTTATCCGCAAGACCGTCTTAAATATTGCCGAAATATGCTCTCTAGGTACGATATTACATCACTTATCACCTAATATCCGATGAAATCTCCACCTACCCATCCCCCTCCTACATAATTCAATGGCTCATCGATTCCGGCATCCCACCCAAGCAGCCGCGATAAACCCAAATGACTACGCCGAATGCGACTACGAATCAGATTTCGAAAAAGCAAAGCTCTTATTCTCAGATATTAGCCCGACCTCCCCAAATAGAAACTCTTCTTAGTCATGGACGGAATACGCTCACGGTCACGGCAAGGGTCACGGGGGGAACGGCCAATGCCTAGCGAAGGTTATGCAAATCCCGAGCGTTTCCTGCTGATGCTGCTCTCGGAGTTTCCTTCCCATCGTCAACTAAAGCAGAAACCGAGAGCAGCAGGAGACCGACAAAGTCGGGCTCCGGAGGCGACACCAGCAACACCCGTCTCTACATGAAACTCCGAGAGCGGCATCAGCAGGAAACGCGGTGCAATAGCAACATAAGTCCAACAAAAGTAGAGATTTCCGAAGTACACGTTTTCATTTTGCCAATTTATAGTGTTACATAGTCCCGTAACTCCAAATATCCGGAACCAAGCGTGGACAAGCTCGACCGTAAGATTCTTAGAGAACTGGACCTAAACTCTCGCCAATCAATGAGCGAGCTTGCCCGCACCCTCAGCCACGGCCGCGACACGGTAGAATATCGGTTTTCACGTTTAGTGGAGAAAGGTGTAATTCTGCGTTGCTCCGCGATAATAGATCCCTACAAGCTCGGACTCACGATCTATAAAACGTATCTCAAGCTTGAGAACCTACGTAGCCGCCGCGATGAGTTCCTAAAATTCCTCAACGAGTATCCCCGGGTGTACTGGATCGCAGAGTCCGATGGTCAGTGGGATATGATGTTCTCCGTATTTGCGACCTCAGCTTTTGAGTTCTACCAGCTACAACAGAAAGTTCTCGCCACCTTCGGCGACCTCGTACTCAGTTTCGATGTCTACACCCTGGTCAATCTTCGGCTTTATCATAAGTCTTACTTCGGCAAGACCAAAAGCGAAGGCACCCTTATTGGTGGCGCTCCTTGTGTGCAAAAATTAGACGATACAGAATTTTCGATTCTCAAAATTCTCAGCGAAGACGCCAGAGCAAGTGTTCCAGTGATTGCAGAAAAAGTGGGTGTCTCACCTGCCGTTGCCCGTGCACGAATAGAGAGCATGGAAGAACGAGCCATTATTGCAGGGTATCGTATCGATGTGAATCTACAGAAACTCAATATGACTTTCTTTAAAGCCCAGCTCTATCTGCGCCATTTTGGCGAACGAGAACTCGATGCACTCCGAGACTCTTGCCGTGAACAAGAAAACATCACGTACTTTGTAGAGCAACTCGGTGCTTGTCGTCTTGAGATCGAAGTGGAAGCCTACGGCTACGAAAATTATCTTGAAATACTAAACGAATTAAGAAGCCGACACTGCGGCCTAATTCGCAATATCGAAACAAACCTAATCTCACGCGAACACTTTCACTGGATCCCTCGTGGCATAAAACTTTTTGCTAGAGATGGAATTTCAGAAAGCGCTGCCTAAGACCTCACAGAACGATGTAGCAAAAGTCTCCTGCGCTCTCGACGGGCTATCTCATCGAGCGGATTCAGGAGGGATTTTTTCCCTAGGTGTGCACCGCAGGTGCACCAGTAAAAAAAGAAAAATCCCGTATGCCTCGGAAGCCGCGATCAGCGGCTGAGAATGAGCACGATGAGATAGCCCGTCGAGAGCGCAGGAGACTCCTCAGTTGGCCAGGTTTTTACACCCACTAGCGTTGATTCGCCGCCAGTATCTTCTTCCGTAATCGGATATTTTTAGGCGTCACCTCAACAAGCTCATCGTCTGCGATGAACTCTATCGCACGCTCCAAGGTCATCGGCAGCACTGGCGCCAACTGAATATGTTCGTCCTTACCCGAGGCACGCATGTTTGAGAGCTTCTTAGGCTTACAAACATTGATGTTTAGATCGTTGTTCCGATTGTGCTCTCCGACAATCATTCCTTCGTAGACCTTCTCGCCCGGATACGTAAATAGGGTTCCTCGTGGCTCTAGGTGGAACAGTCCGTATGCCACTGACTCACCGTTACGGTCTGCAACGAGGGAACCGGAAACTCTCGAACGAATATCTCCACGATGCTCTTCATGGCCTTCGAAATAAGAATTCATAATTCCAGTTCCTCGCGTGTCCGTGAGAAACTCGTTTCGGTACCCAATGAGCCCTCGAGCCGGAATAGAAAACTCTACGCGAACTCTTCCTGACCCGTGGTTGACCATATTAGTCATCCGGCCTTTTCTAATAGACACTTTTTCTGTGACTGAGCCAATAAAGGCCTCATCGCAGTCAACAAAAAGATGCTCTATCGGCTCCATCAATACGCCGTT
>QIGM01000325.1 GCA_003230795.1 bacterium | reverse complement strand
AATGGTCTTGCTGGTGGATACGCCGGAGTGTTCTCCGTCGAACCGTATTACCAGAGAGTAAAAGCCTATAGCGATATCGAGTCGCGAGATATTTGGGAGTATCGACTGAGTCTCAATGAGGCTGAAACCTTAAAGTTGATGGAGCACCTCTGGGAGTTGCGGCAAACTAATTTCGATTACTATTTCTTTGATGAAAATTGCTCGTACCATATCTTGAGCTTGCTCGAACATGCGAGACCAGAGCTAAAGCTTAGCGAGCAGTTTGTGTTCTATGCGATTCCTTCGGATACGGTGCAGGCTATCACCGAGGCGCCGGGACTTGTTGAAGAAACGTTTTATAGACCGGCGCTAGGAACAACGCTGCAACATAAGGCAAGTCACCTTAGTGAGGCCAATCGTCGTCTTGCCTTTGGCCTTGCCCGCGGTGAGACTTCGCCAACAGATACCACCCTACTTCAATTGCCTGAAGTAGATCAGGCTCATGTGCTTGAAGTGGCGGGTGAGTTCGCAAACTATCAAATACTAAGGAAGTCCGAGCCTGAAGAGTCCGAGCAAGAACGGGCAATGAGCTTGCTTGTGGCTCGAGCGGGGCTTGGACTACAGGATCCGTTTCCGGATGTTCCAATACTGAGTATACGCCCTGATCAGGGGCACCACGTTGCGCGGGCGGGGCTTGGATATGGCTACGAGGATGATCGTAGCTTCTACGAGCTACAGCTTCGTGCTTCTTACCATGACATACTCGACCCGCAGCAAGGGTACCTTGAAGGGGCTGAAATAGAATTCTTTTCGCTTCGAGCTAAACACCTCGAGGGTGACCGTTTGAAGCTTGAAGAGTTTCTACCTGTTCGAATTCTCTCGCTCACTCCAATTGAGGGGTTTCGTAAACCTATCTCTTGGAAGGTCCGTGGGGGCTTAGTGCGTAAACGGGTTGGTGATTCACTTGGGAAGTATCTTGGGCAACTTAGAGCTGGCGCTGGTGCGGCACTTCGAGTCTGGGACAAGGGTATTGCTTACGGCATGCTAGATACTTCCTTTGAGCTTAGTCCACGATACGGTCAAGATAACCTTGCGCTTGGGGTAGGTCCGAGCGCCGGCTTGCTCTGGGATTTTTCGGACAAGCTTCGCCTCGGACTTTCCGCGCACGCACTTCGCTTTGAAGTTGGCTTTGATCATGATGAGTTCCTGCTTGAGTCTGAACTACGTTACACCCTCGATAGAAACTACGCCGTACGCCTAAGTGGTTTTAGAAAAGGGGAGTTCGACCAGAGTTGGAGTGGAGCAAGGGTGTTGTTTCATGTGTACTATTAGTCGAGTTCTGCTCCTACTGCTGACACTTCTCCTGTCCCTCCCGGCGTGCAATGGCGTATTCTTCTATCCCAGCAAAGAGATTTCGTTGACTCCGGATCAGCTCTCGCTCAAATACGAGGATACCTGGTTCGAGAGTGAGGACGGCACCCTGCTTCATGCTTGGTTTTTGCCAGCAATCGGCGTGGCGAAAGGAAGCGTATTATTTTTTCACGGGAACGCGCAGAACATTTCAAACCATCTCGCTTCTGTCTACTGGTTGCCCGAGCGAGGATATAACGTCTTAATGTTGGATTACCGTGGCTATGGTCGTTCAGAGGGGACACCAAGTGTTGAGGGTGCGAAGGCCGATGCCCTTGCCGCGTTTCGTGCGTTTCGCGCACGCCCTGATGTAGAAGGTGGCCCACTCGTAGTTTTCGGACAGAGTCTGGGTGCAGTGTTTGCGCTTGAACTGGGGACATATCCTGAGGTGCAAGAGGAGGTATCTCTAGTAATTGCGGACAGTGCTTTTACTCGGTTTCGAGATATCGCGGAAGAGAAGCTAGAACAGTTCTGGCTCACCTCAGTACTTCGCTGGCCTCTGTTATGGACAATTACCACGGAGAATTCTGCGTTGGATTCTGTCTCTAACATTTCGCCAGTTCCCTTGTTGCTCATTCATGGAGCTGATGACGAAATAGTGCCGCCTCATCACTCAAAGGAATTATTCGCTGCCGCTCGAGAGCCGAAGACGCTTTGGCTCGTACCGGATACAAAACATATTCAAAGCTTAGCGAGAGAGGAGTATCGGGATCGCTTAATAGAGAAACTCGATCAGATTATCGAGCGGGCTAGGGATTAAGGAAGCCCTGGTTTTACTACTGAGGCAGAGGGAAGATCCGGTGCATCCATATACTTTTCCATTGTCGCGAAAACGTGCCGAGACTGTAGTTCATCACCGATCCAACCGACCTTGATTTCAATCTCAGTGACGTCATCAAAAATCTTTTTTAGATAGATTGCGATTTTCTTATTCTCGGTCCCGCGTCCTACAACTATGGCGGTAAGTCCGTCTTTTTCATCGGTAACAATTGGAACACCAAGTTCATCGAGCGCATGTTTAGCGGCTCGGTATGATTCACCCATGGTGACATTCTTGGTCGTGGTAAGTGCCCCGCTGGCATAGAGAGCCGCGCCAGCAGCAGCCCCGCCGACAAGCGCGACAGGGCAGCCACTTAGGCACAGCAGGGGAAACAGCAGCGAAACGAGCCAACGTGTGTGATTCTCTATCATATGACTATGTTATCCCTCTCCCTTGCTGAAAGGCTACATGAGGCTCTGAAATGCGACCAGGATTTATTACCAAGGGGGAAGAATTGGGAATCGGCGTGATTCTGAGTGCCGCTATTCTGTGAAATATGAGTAAAAACAGTGAGTTAGTCGCTCCAATCTCCTGGTGCCCTAGCTCGGCCTCTTGGGTCACTTAGGAGGCTATCTAGAGCATAACTCTTTAGAGGAGCAGTATATTTATGACGGGTCTTACCCAAGTCTTTTTTGATCTTAAACTTCATCTGACCACCGACCGGCGGTTATGGAGCGCTGCGTCTTTTGTCATCTTCGTATTCACCATATGGGGAATCACCGGTGCCTGGCGAGAGCCTGAGCCGGAACTGCCTGAAGAGCAGGTTCGATTAAAGGTCGAAGAAGAGAAGGTCAACAACATGATCAAAGAGTTTAACAAGGACATGAAAGACGCCGCGCAAGAACGCAAGTTCCTGCGAGATTATCTGGTGCGAGTCAATTCAGAAGTCGAAGTTGAGAAACAAGAAATTGAATGGCAGGTAGACATCCTGGTCAACAAGCTCAACGACATAACCGAACGCGTCGATGGTATTGCGATTAAGGTCGGCGCGAGTGCTATTCAAAGCGCGAAGTTAGAGAAAAAACTTAAGCATCAGCGAGCAAAGCGAAGACGAAAAGTCGCCATTGATCGTTCGACGCTGTAAATAAAAGTGTATCAAATAAAAGTGTATCAGTTCCCACTTACCCCTTTTTTCTTCTGCTCACTAGGAGCAGAAGAAAAAAGGGGTAAGTGGGAACTGATACACTTTTATTTACCAAAGAAACTCTCTAGCGCC
>QIGM01000007.1 GCA_003230795.1 bacterium | reverse complement strand
ACTCGCAAGGGCGACCGCGACCCCAAATGGCACTCGCACGTGCAAATCGATTTGCCACACTACAAGGAAATCAAAGCCCACTTTTTGGCCGTAGCCAAACGTAAGACTGACTCCCAACTCGGTTTGATGTTCTACGAGCTGCCATTCGAGCCGTACGCCCCGGTGCGACGACAGTTCGGAACGATTTGGCGTGAAGTAAATCGGATTCGGAAGAAGGCGAAGTTGTCGAGAGTGCCTTTGGAAGTGTTGCCGTTGAGGCGACGAATTGTTCGTGTCGGTGATATGAGCAATAACTGTTAGAATGCACATCCGTACACTATGGTTTCCATTCTTTGATTGCCGGGCACGCGGATCCAAGAACAACTCGGCATTACGATCGTAGGCAACGACGCTGAAACGGGATATCGTGGAACAGATCTCAATTTAGCAAGCCGCAATTCCTAAGTTAAGAAATGACCACTAATCAGGATAATTTTCTTGCTGATCATTTCTTCTTGTTTTCCTGGAAGGCCGTAAATAGTGTCCGCAACCTTCCATTGATGTTCTCGTAGACTGTTGTCAACTTGGATTTCGCCCCATCTGTAAGCAACGCGGTATGCGCCACGGCATCTCTCATCGGCTTATATTCCGACGCATCTCGCGACAAGCTTGCGGCTTTCGCCTTGTCCTTCTTGTCCACGAGATTTGCCAACTCGTCCATGGCAAGATAGCTGAGCTTGGAATTGCTCTTTCGTAAATTGATGCTGATATTCCCTCTGCCTTTTGACTCCTTCTCTCTTTTTTGGTACTGCGCTATTGCGGCTTTCGCTTCTTTTGTCAGAGGCTCTTTCGTTTCAGTAATGAATCGCCGAATGAGATTCTCCGAGATGAAACACTCCGCATACGAGCTAAAGTTGAATCTCGCGTCCTCCGCGAGATCGCTCACCCATGTGTCGATCGACTTCGCGGATTTTTTATCGTTTGGGATCGTGTATTCCTCAGCCACAACATTGTACAGCTCTTCAGACTTTCTCTGCTTCTTCGTAATAGACATATTTTCAGAGTCGCCCTGTTTCCTGTGTTTTCTTCTCCATTTATCCCAGTCCTTCAATACCTCGTTCAAGATTGTTGTCTTGAGTGCATTAATCACCTCAGCAAATTTTGGATCATCAGCCACGATGCTCTCGCGACTACTTGTGAATCTGTCTACTTTGTCATCCAGACCGTTGCAGTGAATTTGCCCGTAGAGATAGCTCTCAACCACTCTAGCCGTGGGCATGTGCTTCAAGATGTCTTTTTCCCTCAATCGGCCATTCACAAAAAGATCGACTCCCACTCTTTCATCTGTAGTCGTTATCTTCAGATCTCGCGGCTTCTCAACTGATGCGATGAACCCCTTAATTCCACCTTTGACCTTCAACTTTCTGGATTCGCTTTGTTTTGCAGGGAAGATACTCTTCAAGTGCTTAACATACGGATCGATAATATCGTTGATCACCCAGAGAAATTCCGTCTTCCTAGCGAGGTCTTCAAGGCAACTAGTGGTGATTTTTTCGTCATTAAGGAAAATGTTGAAGCTCTTATCCAAGAGTGAGAATCTGAAATAAAGAGCAATCGTCTTTTTCAGAAAGGCTTCGCTATGCTTGACTCCATCGTTAATGCCCTCAAAAAAGATGATGGTGCCATGCGTATGATTCTTGGTGTATGGTTTGAGCATGGCTGGTTTCCATTTTTGGAGCGGATACTCTCTTGTTGTTAGGTCGTCGGTTATCGCTTTGTCGAGTCCTGAATTATCGATAACTCCGCCAACGTATTGTCCTCGGGAAACCTTGGATACGATGGTTATTTTCTCTGCGCAAGACAGCAACGCGAGTTTTCCAATCCCTTTTCGTCCGATGAAAGGTCTTTTCTTCTTAAGTGAACGATTACTACCCTTTCTTTTTGAGTAGCCAATTTTCAGAAACTTGTCTTGAAAGTCGCCCTTAGTCATGCCCAGTCCATCGTCCTTGATGACCATCGTGTTCTTATCAGTATCAAGATATATTTTCACATTGGTCGCATCGGCATCCCATGCATTAGAGATGGCTTCACCGAGAACAGTTATAAAACTCCGGTAGAGATTTCTTCCCAGATGATTAAGCACGCTCAATGAGATCTCGAAATAGTACGGATCTGCTGTAGATTTCTTAGGCATTAATCCCTTCTCCTTCTATGAGTGTTCTCTCAAATTTGGCGTTGCTAATTCCATTTCCGGATCATTTGCGTCGATACAAGCGCATTCAAATGGGACTGGAGCCGTCTGGGAGCGACACCGTTTCGCAACAAGACCCCAAGCTCCATATTTCGTTCCAATGCTGCGGATGTTAGGTTTGCACTTGTAATGAAGGCTAGATCACCATCGGCAACAGCACACTTAGCATGGACAGCGGCAGAGAGATGCGTATCGCCGGATGCTTTTGCTTCGGAATCCCAAACATAAATCACCGCAGCCTGAACTAGATTGGCCATCGCTTGAATGCTATCACCTCTAATAGTCCCGCCGTGTTCTGCTGAAGATTCGAGAAGTATCCTCACGCGAACGCCCCTCGCAATTGCTTTGTTCAGGCATTCGACAATGGATGTAGCGTTGTAAAAGACATAGCTGACCAAAAAAAGTTCCGATTCTGAACGGTCGATAACTTCAAGGATGACCTGCTCTGTCTTGCGGGTCGGTATGAGACCGGTTTTGGGACCGGTCCATACCAATTCAACTGCCTCGTGCGATGACACGAGTTCCGCTGCTTGCGCTGCTGCGAGCAATGCAGCCACAATTTCTCGTGGCGGTGTTTCGGGAGCATTTGCCCAGGCAGACCGTAATGTATCGATTTGATTGGAATCAATGTTCGGTCCAAACGCCGACCGTATTCTATTGAACTCATCAAGCGAGTCGATATCAGCGATTGATTTCGCCAACGAATCAACCCGGTCTTTGTGCAAATCGTTTGCGAGATGTCCTATCGCGAGCCAAAGATCATTCATCATGTACGCCCTTACCAGCAAAAAAGGCGGCATCAGTACAGTCGAAAGTTGGGACTAACAGGGCTCGGTCAAGATATCGATTACTACGTTCACAGGATGTTTCGGAAACGAATGCACACGCATGACACGATGCCGAGTGGAGTGACCGATCTTGTTCCGGGTCATGTTCTGAACAAAGCGGGTCCGAAGAACATATGGCCGCACGGTGGAGTGCATGATCAATCAGGCGACCGAGATTTTCGGGTTTACCTAGTTCGATCAGGCCGCCGAGCGTGCCATCGGAATCTGCGGCAGCCGTGTATAAGAGAATTCCTGCCATTGGATTATCGTCGGAACTGGCATAGATACGCTCACGAATGCTCGCAGCGTTATACCCACATTCCAGTGCTAGCTCTCGAATCAACAGATGCGCGAAAGTATGCAACATTGCGTATCGACCGCCCGGAAACCCTTTTTCTGGGTCGAGTCTCCGGGCATTCCGCCAGCCTCGATGGCCGGCCATTAAGAGCGAGTATCGCTTCTCAACAGCATCCTTCGATTCCCAGACTCGAAGTGCCGCCTCATTGAATCGAAGGAAGATTCCCTCTCCATGGACTTCGGTCGCAGGAATCCAATCAGGCTGTCCTCTGCACAGGTCAGCCATTGGAGGTCTTTCGTCGGGATCGACTGTTTCTTCAGGTGCTTCAACACGTGTGTAACCGATCAGTGCATTTACTTCTCGGAGACGCTTGAGAAGCA
>QIGM01000432.1 GCA_003230795.1 bacterium | reverse complement strand
CTCCTTTGTTATCGATTCTAAGCGTGCAGCACTTTCGCATTCTTTTCTTCCTCTCCTACCTTCTTTTCTGGGTCCTCTTGCCGCTCAGTTTAGTCAAAAAGCATCGCCTTTTACTCCACTCCCGTCTCCCCCTAGCTGCTACCACTTTAGTGCTGTTTGTACTCGCGTTTTGCACCAGAGTGGATCGCCTCGGCAATACCCACTTCGCATTCTCCTCAGACCTGAGAAATCAAGAAATCGCGGTTGTAGCCGTCGAAAAAATTAAACTCTATTCTGGAAACTCGGAACGCTACCAGGTTGTTTTTTTGCTGCATGACGGCACTGAAGTAGTCATTGCGAATCGTCGAGATGACTGGCTGGAAGCTCTACTTCCTAACGGTCGGCGCGGATGGGCCAAGGCAAGTCAATTTGAAGTGATTTCATAGCCGTAAATTGCCCGGGTTCTGACGAAGAACCTATGATACTATTTTGATGCCTGGATAAAACGCCTAACCGGAATAAAAGGTATGGACTCTCAGACCCCCCGAGTAAGAATAGTAATGCTTCCCAAAGACACCAACGGGCTTGGTAATATCTTTGGTGGGGTGATCCTTAGTCATCTGGATTTAGCGGCTGGAGAGCACGCACGTCGAATCGCACCGCTTCGCTACGTCACGAAAGTAATGCGTGAAGTTGAGTTCATTGCTCCAGTCAAAGTTGGAGATACAGTTAGTTTTTATACCGAAACCGTAAAAATTGGCTCCACGTCCATTACTGTGAAGGTACTGGTCACTTCCGAGCGAGGCATCGGAAAACTAGAAGCAATCAAAGTAACCGAAGCCGAGGTAGTGATGGTCGCAGTAGATGCGGATGGCTCCCCTACCCCTATTCCTACAAGAAAATGAGCCAAATAAAAGCTCCCGCTTAGGAGAGCGTTCCCTTGGCAGCAGCAATTGCCGCAGCGTAGTCAGGTTCCTCAGAGAGTTCCTCGACGTAATCCACATGCACGATCTTACCATTACTGTCGGCGACAAAGACCGCACGAGCCAACAGGCCTATGTCTGGGATATCGGTGCCGAAGGCCTTTCCGAAATTTCGCTCTTTATAGTCACTGCCACAAACGAGTCGCTCGGAATCTGTAGCACCACACCAACGAGCTTGCGCAAATGGCAGGTCTCGGCTCACTACCAAAACTTTTAGCTCATCTGCCGAACCTTTCTGATCTACGAGCGCGGCCGCTTCTGAGTTGAATCGCTTCGCCTCAATATCGCACACAGGCGTGTCTAAGCTCGGAACCGAGAGAACGACCAAAGAATTTCCCTCGAAACTGGCGGAGCTAACTTCAGACATATCTAATCCAACAAGCGAAAAATCAGGTAAGCTATCTCCCACTTTCAACGCATCTCCCTGAACATCAAGTGGATTGCCGTGAAATGTCATACTTGAGTTGGTCTTAGCCATCGATAAGCCCTCGTAAAATGATTTTTACTAATTTAGATACTGCTTCCGAAGAATAGAGCAGGCAGATTGGCTTTTAGCAAGCGACTGCGGAGAGAATAGCCTGGTAACCTTCTCTAAAACTAGGGTAGGAAAATTGAAATCCCTCGGCTCTGATGAGGTTATTCATGCCGCGCTTGCCTTGCCCCTTTGCCGCCAGCTCTTCTTCACTCCAGCGTTCTTTCGCCAAAGGATCAACCCCTAACTCTTTCGCCAACCAACGATAGACGTCGGAAGCATCGCTTGGTTCGTTATCTACGCCCAAGTAGAGCGGCTTAGGATTCTCGAGTTTAAGAATGTGCTGCAACATCCTCGCACAATCATCCCGGTGAATGCGGTTAGTATATCGCTCGGCATTTTCTACAATTCTAGCTTTAGAGGACTTCACTAGATTGATAAGCCGAAGTCGTCCCGGACCGTAGATACCGCCGAAACGAACAATCGTAGAAGGAAGATTACTCGACTGCACCAGCCCCTCACCCTCGAGCACAAGTGCTCCAGTAAAATCAGCTGGCACACACTCTGAACTCTCGTCGATCCATTCGCCTCGAGATTGCCCAAATACGCCAGTGCTGGATAAGAAAACGAAATGTGGTAGTGCCGCAGCGTCTGATTTTTCGAAATAGTCGAGTGCTGTTTTTACGCCCTGAACGTATGCTGTTCGGTAGGACTGTTCCTCCCTTGAATCAGCAGCTACCGCATAGACGACAAAATCAAATTCCTCATCGAGAACTTCAAACGCTGCTGAATCTGAGACATCCAGTGTCACCGGCCGGTACGGCAGATCTTCGCTGGCCAAACTCCGACGTGCACCGACCACATGAAAACCGTCAGCACTAAGAATACGGGCAAGCGCTAATCCAACGTCACCGCAGCCAAGAATAAGAACTTTGTTCATTAGAATGTTCTAGTTAAAGTAACCCGCCTTCGCAAGTGCGACGACTATATGATACGGGCTCACGCTCTCCTCAAAAAGGGTGCGGAATCTTTCTCGACCTAGCTCTGGGCGGCTGTCTCTAAGCGAGAAGGACAGTAGGCTTAAGAGCAGGACCACAGCAAAGAGCCGCAATGAGATAGCTCTTCCGCAGCACAGGAGGGTCTTGCTAAAGCTCACCTACTTTCCGAAATGCTGACGCAGCTTTTGGTAAGCGCTGCTCATTTCTTTCATCTTCTGCTCAGCGACAGCGCGAAATTCCTCCGGAAGCCCAATCGCATCTATCCGCTCCGGGCTATACTGGAGCTTTAGTTCGCCAAACTTTTTTTCAACAACCTCAAAGGAGTCGCTCGGTGAGCAACCCAGAGCTTGAAAATGCTCCTCGAGCCCGGCACTTGCCTCGCTCCCCTCACTTGCTTGCTCACGAAGTCGAGCCCGGACGCTTTTGTAACGCTCTTCAGGAACTCCAAAAATTTCGCACGCGGTACTGAGAATTTCTGACTCCGTCGCGTCAAAAGTCTTATCAGCCAGAGAAAAGCGTGCGAGCATATCGACCATCCACTCGTACATTTCGGGCTTATCTTTTAAAAGAACGCGGTAGTCCTCTGCGTGCTGACGGAAGGTCGTAGTAGACTTTCTCGCTTTGTTGAAAACTTTTATTGCAAAAGTCTTACGGGCTTTATCCAAGTGGAGAACTTGATCCATGAAGCGTTCAACTGCCTCGACCTCGCTTTTGCTCACGCTCCCATCTACCCCCGCTATCTTCGCGATCATGGCAAAAGTACTCACAAATATCTTTTTCTGAAGCACCTCTTTCTCGCTGAGCGATGCTTCTTCGTTCGCACCCTCAGCACTTTCAGACGTTGAAGTTTTCGCAAACCAATTCATGACTTTAACGCTCCGTTACTAGTTAAAGGATTTAGAGTAACCGTAACCGTTCAGGTCGCTATATCCAAATCCGCACATAATTCTGTGTGCGATGGCTGAAAACCCCCTCAGGGGGTTCTTTGGGGGTGACAA
>QIGM01000515.1 GCA_003230795.1 bacterium | reverse complement strand
AGCAGCGCTAAAACTAAGACAAGAGCCGTAGCCCGCTTCATTGTTTTCGCTTCTATCAGACCAGCCTGCACCGTGCGCATTGGTCCAAGTCGATCTTCGGTGTCGGCGCCCTTTTCGAAGTCGATTACATCATTCGCAAAATTACTCGCTACTTGAATTAACAGGGCAGCAGTAAACAAGGCGAGAATCGGCAAAGGCGAAAATACCCCCTCTATCCAAGCAATGAAGCAACCAAGAAACACGGGAACCAGAGACGCTGCCAGAGTTTTGGGACGCATAGCGAGCAGCCAGGCACGTAGAGGGGAGGATAAGCTTTCTGCGGGGTTGCACATGCGTGGGGCGAAGCTCGTGAGAAGACCTTAAGGGCCTTTGAGCGTTTCCTTGCTCTAGGGCTAAATCGGGAATTCTAATTGAACAATCTTTGCCTGAACACGTCAAATTGGTTAAGAAGTTTATGAAGGAAGCATTCGCTTTCTTCTACAGAGACACTGTTAATCCCTAATCCCGAGATGGGTAACCCCGAGAGAGGCGCGTGAAGTTTTTCAAATCTACGAGTGCTAGTTCTTTAATCCCGGCATGTTTGGGTCGGGCATGTTTAGGTAGGGCATGTTCGGCTGCGTCGATCCCCGTAGTTTCTTTATTCGCGCTTCAGGTTTTTGGTCTCGCTGTTGCCACCCAAGAGGTGGTAGCTCAAAGTGAAGAAATATCAATAAAGAGTTTTACCGCTACCCAACAATCGATGGAGCCGGCGATGGGACAAGCTTCTGGGAAAAGCATTTTCTCAGGAGAAGATTCCAAACTACTGCCTCGTGAAAAGCTAGCCGTTGAACTTAACGAGAAAGGCGTTGAGTTAGTGATGCAGGGAGCGCAGCGCGAAGGCATTGCAAAGATTAAGCAGGCCCTCGCTCATGATCCTGCCAATACAACTATTCTCTACAATTTAGCCGGGCTCTATTTAGCGCAAAATCAATCTGTTGCTGCAATGGAAGTGATGGAGGAAGCGCTGCGTCTTGAACCTGAGGAGGTTACCTTTCTTGAAAGAATGGCTGAGTCGGCCTTGCTCTCGAATAATGTTAGCGTTGCGGTAAGCTCTTTTGAGAAGCTTGCAAGCATTGAAAAAGATAACGGCGAGGTGATGCTCAAGCTAGGCACATTGTATGCGATGGAGAAAGAGTGGGCGAAAGCAGAAGAGAGTTTGCTGCTTGCAAAAGAGAAGCTTGATGATGACAAGCGGGTGCTCAAAAATCTAGCGAATGTCTACGTTGTTCAATCGAAGTACGAATTGGCAATTCCTCTTCTTCAGCAAGTACGCAAGCAGGAGCTTTCGGCTGAGAATGACATAGCGCTGGCGATGGCCTACGAGGGTCTTGGTGACCTGCCCAAAGCGGTATTGCACTACGAGAACGCCCAAGCCCAGGGCGAAAAAGGCGAAGATCTCCAACGACACATAGAACGCCTCAAATCACTGAAGTAGTTTATTGGTATTTCGGGACTGGGACTGGGATGCGGGACGCGAGAGGATAAAGAATACTTTCCGTTCTCGGTCCTCGGCGCCTTTCAGCCTTTGCTTTTATTTGTGAGGTTGCGCGGCGAAGGGGGGGACAGTTCCTATAAGTCATATTTGCGGGATATTCGAAGAAATTCCCGCAAATATGACTTATAGGAACTGTCCCCCCTTCTTATTTCGCCAGGATGTCCGCAGAAGAAATTCAACAGCCCCATAAGATGCGTATTCTGGATATTTGAGCCTCGACAGTGCGTCTTGCTGCTGAGATTTCTTTCCCAGCGTCAACTACAGCAAAAGCCTAAAGTGTAGGAGACAGGAATCTGGCTCCGGAACGATACCCCGGCAACAACTATGTCTACATGAAATCTCAGCAGCAAGACGCACTGTCGAGGCGCCTCTCTGCAATCACCATACAAACGTAACGTGAAGACCCGAGCTCTCTCACTTCGGGCAAGATAAAGTCTTTAGCTATTAAGCCTTGGAGCAGCGCCCTCATCGCCTGTACTTGCAGCAAGTGCTACAGCACCATTTGTAGATTCTTGTCCTTCAAACAGTGGTGACGTCGATAAGGAGAGCACAGCGTTACACGCCAGCTCGATGCAGAGAAGGTCACGAGGTCCGAGCTTGATTCTTCTTCGCTCTTCTTCGCTTCTTCCGCTGACAATTCGCAACCAAGAAATTTCTTCACCACTAAGGCTACCACCAGCGCCTTTAGGCTTGTCTCGGTAAAGCTTCACGAGCACGTCTCCCTCTGAGTCACGAATAATGACGTTCTCATCAAGAGACTCAACTCCGTAGAGGAATGCTCGAGCAGTAGCCCACAAACCACCGACGGCCTGAATAGGAACCAAGACATCACAAGATCCCACCGCATCAGGAGTTAACTCTCCGTTAACGATCGGCGTGTAGTAAAGTCGAAGTCCGTGAGGCTCGGGGATGAGTTGCAGGCGGCCGAATGATTTTGCGACCGTAAAGTGCATTCTGTTCATGATAGTAAAAAATCCTCTATGGCTAGTAACCTAAACATCCAATGATTGTGGCGGTTTAATAATAGCGTTTCGTTGGTATCAGGTCAAAGTATTCAAACTATATTTCGACTATCTTTTTAAAAATTCTGGGAGCTGATGTTCTAGCTCTACCCCGCAGACTTATCATCTCGCAAACCCTTTGACTCAACGACCGCATCATTTGCTTTGTCGTTCAGCGGCAGACCTTCTTCCTGAGCAGTAGCTGGCCGCCTAGAACGCTTACGTCTCCGCTTTCTCTTAGGTTTTTGACTACTCTGTTCGCCGTTCGATTCGCCTGCTTGTGCCCCGACAGCCTGTGCCCCGCCAGACTCTGATGACCGTCTATCTTGGTCGAGTTTATTGGATTCAGGCGCTGAAGGGGTTTCGGGCTTCTTCTTACTTGTCTCAGCCGCAGGCTCCGTGGCTTGTGCCGGCTTGTCTTCTCGGAAGGAGAGACCGCTATTTCGAGTATTCTTCGTTGGTTCTGGCTTTCTTGAAGGCGCTTCTTCCTTAGCCTCGGCTTTGGCTTCGGGCTTGGGTTCGCCACGAAAGCTCAATCCAGCCCTCTGCTTCTTTCCCTTCGTTTGAGTTTCAATAATCGCTTTAGCAGGCGCAGGCTCGGCCGGAGCTGCTGCTGGAGCTTCCTTCTTTTCCTCGACCTTTTCCTCGACTTTGGCGTCCGTTGCCTTCGTCTCCTTTGGAGCAGCATCTTTCTTAGGCTCAGGTTCCTTCTTCTCGACACTCTTCGCCACTGGAGTCAGGTCTTTTGCTATGGTTGTTCGACTGCGGCCCATCCCACGAAAGCCTTTCAGGAGGTTGAGCCGGAAAGGACCAGCTTCCTCTTCCTCAGTATTATTTTTATCTCCAGATGCAGCTCCTGCAGGTGAGGCGGTATCTCCATTATCGGGGCCGGAGGATGAATTCGAGTC
>QIGM01000112.1 GCA_003230795.1 bacterium | reverse complement strand
TTTCCGCTTTCTTGGTTGTACTACCCTAACATCAAGAGACAAGGAGCAAGCGAAGAGGCTGGTTGGATTCCTTCGATCGGGGATATTGAACTTGCGTGGGAACCGAGCATGCTTGCTCAGTGGTCGGTTGATCTGACGGTCATTCAGACTTTCCTCTTGTTGATTACTCTTATCGGCGCATTGATCGAATTTCAGCCGTTTATATCTCTTACAGCGTTCTTACTCGTGCTCGTTTCAATACCGGCGCTAATGAGTTTCGACTGGCCGTGGGTTTTTCCTGCAATCATTGCAGGGGTGATTGGCTTATATCTGCAATCAAGCGACAATCACGAACATTGAGACTAACAGCATGTCTCTTTTCTATTAAAGACCTGCGGTTCTTTCATCTCAGTGCTCATTACCGCTGCAACCATGTCGTCGCGAAGATTGCACACCGCCCAGTTTCCAGCACTGTCGAGTGCTATCCAGCCATATAGTCTCTTTCGTTTCCTGCCTTCGTCCCAAGATAGATCTGAGGCTTCCACTACCGTTTTCCCATCTCGAACTCGAGTTTCGATTCGTGCTGCGAGAGCGTCATTTACGATTTGTTCACCTATACCGGTGCAACTAATCGCTGCGAAAGGAGAAGCGAAGTTTCCAGCTACCGTTGCAGAGTCGGACATTCTTTGTGGTGGATTGCTCGCATCTCCGCCCGTTGAAGTCGCAGAAGCGAGGCGACCTTGAGTATCGAGCACAACAGCCCCTACCGTGCCGCCCTTTCTGGAGTCACTCCCAAATTTATTCATGATGAAATTTCTCCAGCGATCTATTTGGGCCAGCGTCACTGGGTTCTCAGTTTTGATTCCGAGATCCCTCGCAATAAGTTGCGCACCATGCGGACCGAAAACCGTGTGCTCTCTGTTCTGAAGTTCCTGACAAAGTTCTGAAGGGTGATGGATGTTCGTTACAAGGTGAACTCCAGAAAAAATCTCTTTCGCGCCATCCATCAAGGAAGCGGAGAGACGAGCAAGACCATCGTTTTGTAAGTATGCTCCCTTGCCTGCGTTGAAATCTTCTAAGCTCTCGAGTTCGTGTACAAGCGCGGTTACTGCTTCAACTGCTGGCATGCCGTCGCGAATCTTATCCCAATGCGAAAAAACCGTGCTCTTGAGCTGTGGCCTTAAACTGTCCCAAAACTCGGGATTCCCATCGACCGGCCCTGCCCCACCATGCAACATGAGAAGAGGCTTGGATTTGGCTGTTCCAGAATCTTTATACATTTGCGCTCCATAAACATTCACTTCGCGACTATCGTCGTTGTCTCTGATACCTTATTTCTTCTAGGGCATGTTGCAAACATTAAAGAGGTCCTGTGGGAAAAATCGATATTGCAATTGTCGGAGCCGGTGCGGTTGGGGCCAATCTCGCCGAGCAAATAGTAAATACGAAACTCGCCCAGATTCATTTTCTGGCAAGCGGGGAGAGATTTCTTCGACTTGAGAAGAACGGCACTCTTGTTAATGGCGATAAATTAGCGATTCCCGTCTACTCTCCTGAGACAGTCAAATCGACGCCAGACTTAGTACTACTTTGTGTAAAAGCCACGCAGCTTGCACAGACACTTGAGGAGATTGCCCCGACAGTCGGTGAGAAGACTCAGGTTCTATCCTTTCTTAACGGAGTTGAAAGCGAAGAGATAATCGCTGAGCGCTTTGGCTGGCATCGGACACTGTACGGCTACGTCGTTGGAATCGATGCAATGAGAACAGACAATCACACTCGAGTTAGCGAGCGAGGACTTCATGTGTTTGGTCGCGCGGACAATACCGAACCGAGTGCTGAAGTACGAATGCTTGAGAGCGTCTTTAAAGAATGTGAAGTGCGTTACGATATCCCGACAGATATGAAACACTCTCTGTGGTGGAAGTTTATGGTCAATGTCGGCATCAATCCTGTATCCGCAATACTCAGAGCCCCGTACGGTGTGCTTCAAACCTCAAAGCATGCACAAAGGCTGATGTCTGATTCAATCAAAGAAGTGAGACTTATTGCGGCAAAGCAGGGCGTAACATTAAGCGACGAGGACGTGAGTAGGTGGCACAAAATTCTTAGTTCGCTAGACGCGGACGCCGAAACCTCGATGCTGCAGGATGTAAACGCGAAGAGAGAGACAGAAGTTGGTATTTTTTGCGATACCGTTTGCAAGATGGGCGTAAGTTTGGGTGTAGCAACACCTCTAAATAAGACTATGGCGAGCATGCTTCATGCAATAAATGACGCACGCTTATCGCCACAGTCTTAAGATGCCACTATTCTAATATAAGGGCACCAAGCTTAGAACAACTTCTTTGCAGCATTGAGCAAGTCGTCAACAATTTCTCCGTCTCCGTCTTGATCGATCAAAGAAGTTAGACCACCACCTGCAGCTCCGTCCCCACCAAAAGTCGCCTGAAGTAGAGAGCCTAAGCCGTCGCCTTGCGCAAGTTTAGAAGCAACAGCGGTCAAAATCATTGGCACAAAACTAGACAATGAAGATGTTGCAATTCCACTTTTCTGCGAAAGTGTCTCGAGAAGATCTCCTACATCTCCGCCTTCGCCAAGTATACTGTCGAGAAATCCCCGTCCTGTTGCGAGCGCATTTTCTGATGAAAGGTCAGCAGAAGAGGAAAGCATTCCTGCAAGACTACCAAGGTCGATTCCACCGAGTAGACCTTGAATCGCATCAGGGCTAGAAACATCCGCCTGCATTTTGTCCGCAATAGCCGGCCCAATCGCATCAAAAAGAGAATTCATCTGGTCTGGTTGAATAGAAAGATTACTTGCAGCATCCCCTAGAAGAGATTTGGCCTCGCCACTTAGTGCGTTTTTAATTAAGGAATCGATCATTAGTGTTCACCTAGTTTGCTAGAGTTTTAAAAGCTTCCGGTCCCAAAAGGGGAAATGTCTCGGCAGTAAGAAAATGCCGATCTTTGAGCAAAAAGTCTAACTAGTGGGAAAGTGAATAAGTTGTTTAGGGAATTCGCCGAGTAGTGGCGGGATGTTAATGTGCCTAAGCGATGTCAATAATCTCTTTTAGCAAGTCATCGATTACACTAATCACCTTCGCACTTGCCTCAAAGCCACGCTGAAAGCTAATCGCATTAATGAATTCTTCTGCTAGATCAACATTAGAGTTCTCTAAAGATCCGCCGACAACTGAGCCAGCTCCCCCACTCTCCGCGCTGCCGAGGATAGCAGCACCTGATGAACTCGATTCTTTGAATAGTGAGTTCCCAACCGGCTTTAAGCCTTCGCTGTTTTCAAACTGTGCGATAGCTAACTTTCCTATCTCGCGAGTTTCCCCATTATCTAGTTGAGCAACAACGCTGCCATCAGATTCAAAGAACACTCCACTCACACTCCCGACACCGCTACCATCTTGCGAAAGAGCATCAACGGTGGAGGTGTTTGCAAATTGAGTAAACGTATC
>QIGM01000562.1 GCA_003230795.1 bacterium | reverse complement strand
CTTAGCGCTGAGTATCCATTCTCTCGTGAATCCGATCCGGTAAAGTCTTTAATGAAGCGTCTCACTAGCGAACCTACTCCACTCGAAAAATTTCGACCAGATTGTCCTCGCGAGGTTCGAGATATTATTTTGCGTGGTCTGATGAAGGACCCTGCGAATCGTTATCAGAGCGCTGCGGAAATGGAAGAAGCATTGCGAGCTGCTGATACGCGTGCCACCACTGTGGCGCCGCCGGCGGAAGAATCTGTAAGTGTGAGCGCTGCGCCACAAAAGCAAACACTAACCGGTGGTAAGCTAACCCAGGCGCCTATCTCTTCAATGCGTAAAGATATCTACGATTCCGAAAAAGGGGATTCCGAAAAAGGGGCGGCGAGTGCTCTCGCCTCTGGTGTTAATTCGCAGCGGAAGCGGCAGATGACAAAGATTGCCGCTTTTGTGTGCGGGCTTTTAGTCCTTGGTGGGATTGCACTGATGCTTGTGCCAGGAGAAAGAGCAGAAGAGGCCGCTCCCATGGCAGAAGAGAAGCTTGCCGAAGTTGAAGAAGAGAAAACTGAGCAGAGCGCTTCTGGCGCGGCTGTTGAAGTTGAACAAGCCGCTGAACAAGCCGCCGGGGAGGAGTTGGCTCCGGTTTTGGCCGAAGGAAGCGAGCAAACTGAATCCTCGGAAGAAGCCGAATCAGAAACCGAAGAAGAGCTTGAAGCCGAAGCTGCGCCAAGCGAGACCGATATTAAGTCGATTATTGGCGATATCGTTGATAAGGCGAATGAAGAAGTAATAGCCAAGGGAGCTGAAGGCAGTGAGCAGGCAGCCATTCCCTCAGCGCCGAAACCGATTTCTGTCAGAAATGCTAAGCGTAGGATCGATCTTAGTCAAAAAGAGGGCATGGTCGTACTGTATCGCGTTAAGCCTGGAGATAGCTTAGGCCGAATTGCTAAGAAGTTCGGCACGACTGTCCAAGATATTGTGAGCCAGAATGGTATTGCTAATCCCTCTAAACTTAAGGTCGGGACGACGCTTCGAATTCCTAGCGCGAGATAGTGGCAGGAGTTCTCCTGTCCCAGACCTGTCTCTAGGGGAAAATCCTAGCTATATTCTGGTGTTGAGCTTGTCCAGCTCAGATACCTGCTATGCAAAATGGTGGTAGCTCCTGTTAAGACTATTACCTCCGTTACCCACCTTCCTCTTAATGCCGGCCTTAACTGGTACGGATACCACTAGATTTAGTACCAGAGTGCGGATACAGGCCTATGGCCTTGGTTTTGCATCTTCATAGATATCTTTAATAAGAACAAGCGCTTGGCATAGTGAAAAGTCTCAGGTGTTTGTAGGGGAATCTCTGGTGACTAGTCGAAATTAGTCATCGAAAGCGAAGTCGGTTTTTTGGTTGTAGAAGTTCGAAATTGTGTTTGCCACTTGGTGGCCTTGATGTGCCTAAGCGCAATGCTTAGTGTCGGCCTTTCTATTGAGGCCATCGCAGAACCTATCTATTTCGACTCAGCGTCATCCGATGGAACCTTGAGTGGGGGAGTCACCGAACGGATAGAGCCCTTAATGTCCTATATGAGTGCTGTTCAAGCGAATAGCACGAGCGAAACACTTCTTGATTCTGGTCGTAGTGATAACAGAGTTGATGTCGTTTTTCTTGGAGACGGCTTTACAGAGTCACAGCAACTCTCCTACAGAAACTATGTATCTTACTTCATGAACTATCTTCTGACGGAGCATCCCCTCGAGGAGTTCAGCAAGTACTTTAATATTCACCGTATTAACGTAGTTTCTGATGATTCAGGAATCGATAATGACAGTTTCTTCGGAGAGCGACGAGATACCGCTCTCGATATGGAATTATGGTGCAAAGGCGACCGCAGCACTCTCTGTGTCGATGTTGCCAAAGCATGGCAATACGCAGGTATCGCTCCTGATGTTGATCAAATTGTCGCCTTAGCGAACGCTAACTCTTCGGGTGGAGCTGCGTATCCTTTTAGTGACCTCTCTCTAGTCACTGTTGGGCACAATCTATCCGATGAGAACCTTCTCCACCAATTCGGACATAGCTTTGCAAACTTAGCGGATGAATACAGTCAAAGTGGATGGCCAACCTATACCGGGTTTGAGCCTGCCGAGCCTAACGTCTCAGCGAACAACGCTGCTGGAATGACTAGCCAGCAAATCAAGTGGTACCGCTGGCTTGGACACAACCCGGGAGCCGCCTTAGGGGGTTTGCTTGGATCGCATGAAGGTGCGATGGGTCACTCTACAAGCATCTGGCGTCCGACGCTTGATTCAAAGATGCGGACTCTCGGTAAAGGCTTTAACTCTCCATCCGTTGAAAGCTTTATTATAGAGATATACCGAAAAGTCGATCCAATCGATGAGGCGACCCCTGCTCAGGCAGGACTCACAGGGAGCGATACGCTCTACGTTGTTCCAATGGAGCCATTAGGACGTTCTTTGCCGATACAGTGGTATCTAAATGGTGTCGCCATTCCAACCGCTGTGGGAACGGACTTTCGAGCTGATGACTATCCATTGGCCGATGGTAACTATACTGTAAGCGTCAAGGTTTACGATAACACTACGCTGGTAAGAAACGAAGCAGCTCGCGACGAGCATATGACATCTGTTCGCACTTGGCAGGTCGCAGTAGATCAGTTTCTTCCTGTTATTCAAGAGAACCTTGAGGACCAAAGTGTTCGAGTTGCACAGACAGCTACTTATAGTCTTTCTGCGACGGGTGGTGGGCTGAGCTACAAATGGTATCGAAACGGTGTGCTACTCCAAGGAGTAGACGGCACAAGCTATACGACTCCTCCAGCAACTCACGCTGATGATGGCGCGAGATACTGGGTTGCAGTCACGAATCTAAACGGCACAACCGAAACCTATCGTGCCGCCTTGAACGTTCTAAACTACGCACCAACTATTGACAGAATTGTCGACAGACAAGCTGGCTGGCGCGACACTATCGACGTAGCGCTTTTTGCCGACGACAGAGACAATGATCCTCTTACATTTTCAGCAGTAGCTGAGCAGCTTGAGGGGCACGATGAGCCAACAGTAGAGTTCACTTTCGATGGTTCGATCATGCATATTCGGTCTCGAGATGGTTTCTCGGGCGATTTTAACGTTATTGTATCAGTCACCGACAGCTATGACACAGCGAGCACAACATTTCGTGCTGCACTCACGAATCGTGCTCCAATACTCGACCGTGTCAACACTCAGTTCTACCCTTGGAGAACTCCGCGAGGAGCAGTTGAGCTGTCGGGTCGTGATCCCGATGGTGATTCGATAACGTACTCAGTCGCCTTAACTTCTCATGCACCTGAAGGCGCTTCGGTGAGCAACGACGGTGCCCTTGTCACTATTGAAGGGCCTGCATCTTGGCAGGGTTCGTTCCCAGTTGTTGCGTCCGTTAGTGATGGTAGTCAAGTTAGCACCCAGACCTT
>QIGM01000530.1 GCA_003230795.1 bacterium | reverse complement strand
AGCTTCTTGGGATTCGATGTAGAAGTAGTAGTCGCCAGGGGGAAGAATGGCGGTTGGAAATGTAAAGGTGCCTGGGTCGGCGAAGCCATCGAATCTTGCCATCGGAGTACCATCAAAGCCGCTTGCATCGGTATCGACATAGACTGTGACGACGGCGAGCGAACCTAGGGAGAGCGAGGCCAATTGCATAGACGAGCTTTGCCAGGTCATTGTATGCATTGGAGCTGAGGTCGGATCGACAAGACGAATCCAATCGAATTCTGTGACAGCCCCGTTACCTGCCGAAATTGAGGGCTCAATTCGTAGACTGAGAACATCACCGGTCCATGTACCTTCGAAAGAAAAGAATGATGCGCTGAGCGCCGTGAGGTCAAAGGAGTAAAGGTTAAAGCCAGAGTTCTGGATAAATCCATTAGAGCCATCAAAGCCATCTTGAGCGATTGCAAGTGGATCTTGTGGAGAGGGAAATGTTCCAGTCATTAAATCTGGCGCATCTTCAACCCAATTAACTGCGATATTAGAACGCTGCGTCTGATTTAATCGCATGCTAAGCATGGTGTACTTACTCGTGTCGATTGCACCAAACAAACCGGGCACTGGAAGAGATTTATCGCCTGAGATGGGCAGCGCGCTACTTCCATCTAGAAAGCCACCGAAGAGTGGAAGTATAAAACCGGAAGGACTTGGCCCCCGCTCGCTATCAGGAGATGGGAGTGTACCTTCGTCAATGTCAGTGGTCCCACGCCAGACTCCACCCTGGGTCTGCACCGATCCAGGGCCGTAAAACTCTTCGTACTGAACGTCTCGCCTTTCGTTCATGTCCCAACAGTTCTCTAAAATGGAACACGCGAAGTCTTCACCCACGGCAACTTCAATGTTCGCTGTAGGTGAGAGGAAAGTAATAGAGTCTTGTGCATCTGCGGTGTTGGCAATGAGCAGCACAGGAACTATAAAGGTTAGATATGAGCGTAGAGTTTTCATAGATCCTTATATCGGCAGGGTAGCAGACTGACTACAACGAGAAATACATCAAGCCGCCGCAATGCTTAGTATATCTCGGGTGGAGATATTCGAGCAGCCGTGTAATTTAGATATCGTCTAAATAGAGGTGATTCTGCGTGCGCAGGCGCACGTTATTGGTGGGAAATAGGGCACTGCTTCGCAGTGCGGGACTGTTTTTCAACAGTCCCTAAGTATGGAGAAGCCTTACTTAACGGAGTTTACGCGTTGAGTAGGCTTCTAAGTTCCTCTTCGTCTATTGTGCACAATTCTTTGCCCAACTCCCGCTCTAACACCTGAAATTTCCTGCTCGAGAGTTGTTTTTCGCTCTCGGAATTTTGTTCAAAGAAATGCTCGCAAACGGATTTTACGTACTGGTAAGTTTCCTCTGTATTCGCGAGAAGACATTCGGAAAGTTCCTCTAGAGCTTGTTCCGGTACTGGGTTAGATTTCTTAGCCATATGGCCTCCAATTGATACTATGTGGGGACTAAGGTGAAATTCGGTGGGGTGGGGCTATTTCTTGAGCAAAATAGTCGACTAGCGAAAGTGCCTAGAATTCCTTGTTTTTTAGCTCTTACAGTCAATAGAAGTGAAACTAATTCGTGACTGACACGCAAGCGACAGAGGCCTCAAAGCCTGAGCAACCAGCAACTCCTTCCCTCGGATATCTTGGCGGTGTGCTGAAACATTTCAGCGCAAGCGAGATTAAGTCGGGTCTTAGAGCGCTGCGTTCAGGTGTGTTTGTCGACGAGGCGCTTTGCATCCAGCTTTTCGAGAATTATCGTCTTTGGCGAGTGGAAGTTCAGTCTTCAAAGACAACGCCAAGCGACGAGAAATGTCGCCGACGTATGTTTGGAACGGAGAGTCCGGAGCTTTATTACTTACTCGACGGTAAGCTTTGTATTCCTGGTTACCTGATTCCGTCCGAGCAGCCACTCGATAGAAACAGTTTCTCCATCCCCTATAGTCAAGCCTCTCTCCTAGACGCGAAGCAGTATATTCATCCACGCGACCGAATATTAAATGATGCGGAGGGTGTTTCTCTCGGCCACGGAAGTGGAAAGGGGTTTTATCTTAGTCTGCGCTGTGGTGAGAAGCAGTTCACCGTAATGGAGTCTGGATTAAAGAGTTTTGGTTTGCATGGGCGAGAGTCAAGTAAGCTCGTGCAAAAATTTCCAGCTCTTAAAGGGGCTTTACGCGATTCACTTCAACCTCTTCGAGAGATCATTAGAACCGCTAAACCAATTACCTCAAAACAGAAGCTTCTTATTCCCTCTTCCTTTCGAGCTAAAAAAGGCACGAGCTTACTTCGATGTGAATCGCTTGTTCTCGTGATGGAAGAAAATACTCGTTTGATAGACTGTTTTGATTCTCGCGGGAAGAGTCTGAGAGCTTTGATAGACGAAGAGTTTCAAAACTCGAAGAACAAAAGAATAGGCGCCTTTGAACTCACACCCAAAGACAAGCGATTTTTGGCGAAGATTAAAATTCGTGGAAAGTATTTCCGTCTCCATCGAAAAGCTTTTTTAGAAGTTGTGCGTAATGCACATGCTTCTCCCACATTCAGAAAAGAACTAAAGCCTCGATACACCGTAAGAGACTGCCTACAAGTCCTCGGTGAAGTGATGCGTCTTGCAGATTGGGTGAGCGTCGAGGAGGGTGATGGTAAGAAGGGTAAAGCTAAAGTGAAAAAGCGACTGCAATATGGGCGTTGGGTTTTTAAGACTGGTGAGAAGTATTCGATTGTTGCTTGTGAGGAGCGGCGATAGCTGGAGCCTCAGTGTTAAGAAAATGGGGCGAGATCAGTCAGTTTTTTTAAACCTTCTGAAAACGCCCCCGAGTACTAGGTTGGCAAAAGGACGTCGTTGCTGCGTGAAACGGGAGTTCCGGGCTCTAGACCTTGATTGCCGTACCGTCCGTTTTGATCGTAGGGCATAGAGGTGTCAGAAAGGATACGTTCCCAGACGAAATTCCCTGCTTGATATCCATAGTGAAGGAACCAAAGGAACTTTCCGGTGTTGTGCAATTCAAGAGTCACCGTCGTGGGCTTTTCGAGTCCATGTCCAGGCCAAATGTTCATCGCGGTCTGATGAAACGTCAAGCCACGACGAGCGGCACTGCTCTTCCCATCCACTTTAACTTTATAGTTCTTGCCAACTGTGATCGCTTCAAGGGTTGCTCCTAGAGCAAAGTCGCCAGGGAAGAAAGGGAAGCCATGGCAAAGCCCATCTTTGAGAGTTGCCTTTTCGACAACCTCCTGGGTGGTGGCACCAATTCCTTCAAGACGCTCGACGTTTAAAAACTTGGTAACCCACTCGTCTGGCTCCATGCCTTCACGCGTGAGATGCTCAAGATCTATAATCTCGTGCTCTGCGTCCTCTCCGTTCTTGAGAGGGTTGTAGAATTGACCGGGAACAGGAACCTTCAAGGTCTTTCCTAGCCGGTAAGTTGTACCAGCCG
>QIGM01000427.1 GCA_003230795.1 bacterium | reverse complement strand
CAGTAAAGATAAAAAGGAGCTTCTCATCGTTGAGCTCAAGAAAGGACGGGCCAGTGATGCGGTTGTTGGTCAGGTTCTACGCTACATGGGGTACATAAAAGAGGAGCTAGCTGAGGTTGGCCAATCAGTGGCTGGAGTTATAGTTGCTTTTGATAACGATCTTAGGATTCGGAGAGCGCTTTCTGCAACTCAAGGGATCGGGTTCTATCGCTATGAAGTAAACTTTAAGCTAATGAAGGAATTGTTGGACTAACTCCAGAATTCAGGTGAGAAAAAGCGTATTGGTTCCCACTTACCCCTTTTTTCCTAGATTGACTGCATAGCTACGACTGTAGCCTGTTGAAGGGGAGGGGGTTCCCTCGCGCGCAGTTGCGCAGGCGTCCAAAACTCTTCGTGCAAGCCACCTCGAAAAGCGCCGAGCATGTTTGAAGCACGAGGGAACCCCCTCCCCTTCAACAGGCGGCTCTCATCAAAGAACTTCCATCAATGAAAATTAAATTGAATTACCGATTCGGACGAATAGCAACCACGTTGTTCTTTCTCTCTTTCTCCACAAGCACAGGCCCATTAGGCACAACTCGAAGAGTCGACTTACCAATACGATGAACTCGTATCTCTTTCTGCTCTAACTTAACCAACTCACCAAGCGTATAAAGGTCCAATCCTTCATCGCGCCGCAACCACACCTCAGTCATATCCACGTCCTCCACTCCCCTCATTCCACTACAGATAAAGCACCATCTGATGCAAATCTATATAACTCTTTCCAATGCGCATCGCGCGATGCTCCGTCCCAACTCTTTCAAATCCCATCGCGGTGTAAAGTCCTCTCGCTCGCGGGCTTGTGGTTGAAACCCACAAATGTAGCTGTTCTATCCCATCAATCTCTCGAACATCAGCAATTAAGTTCGAAAGCATCTCCTTACCAACACCGTGGCCACGCGCCTCTGGGGCTACAAACATTCCCCAGATGTAACCAATGTGGTTAGACTTATCTCGAGGCTCTCTTCGAAATCCATGAACTCCGACGAGGATATTTTTTTCAAAAGCTCCAAGTACAAAGCGTTGCGGAAACTCACTCTGTGAGGAGATCCGTTCAACAAGTTCTTCCCGCGAAAAGCGTTCAGTTTCTTCAACTGAATCCCCAAAAGCTTCAGGGTTTAGTTGTAGGGCGCGAAGACGTAGCTCTAGCCAGTTATCAGCGTCCTTCTCATTTAGTCTGCGATACTCAGTCATCGGTTCTCCTGGGGATCGGGATTTTCAAGCTCAGTTTACTCTGAAACGAGTTTTAGCTCCAATGCCCTAGTTCTCGCCCTATGAATTGTAGTTTGCAAACAACTTGTCGTTCTTCTCCTTGCGCTTCTTATCCAAGCGATCGGCGAGCTCCTCGAGTCTTCCGAGACCTCGCTTACCCACATCAGAGTTTAGGACTTTCTGCTTCACTTCTTGAGATTTTTCGGCCTTAAATGCCTCGAAATGCTCGCTAAGCTCGCCGAGGGACCTTCTAGCCTTTGGTGCCTCATTCTCAGCCTTCTCTTCTGCAAGCTGCTCCTCAAGCTCCGACTGGGTTTCTCTAAGGAGCTTTTTGAACATTTCTACTCTTCGGTTTGCCTCTTCCAGGGGCTTCTTTTCTGGTTCTTGCTCAAGAGTGAGCAGGGCTCTTTGTCTGTTAATTGTGGTGTTGTGGGGGTCGGGAGTACTCTCTGCCTCCTCTGCGAGTCTACGAGCTTCCGCAAGAGATGAGCCTAGAAACTCTAATCGATCTTCACGGAGGGCTATTCTTGCGGCCATGGCTTCGAGCAGACGGGCGTAGTTAGGTGGAACTTTCGATCCAAGAATCGCCTTTCTCACAAAGCCTGAAAGTCCAGCATTCAGGTTGAGAACGACCTCTACAAGTTCGTTGTACTCGTCTTTTGCGTCCTCGATTGCATTCTTTTCTTCGCGAATCTTTGCGAAATATTCACGATCGTTTACCTGCAGCAATTGAAGAACGAGAATTGCGTCGGTTGGAAATCTGTCGAGTGGGCCTGCCGCTTGTGGTTCGGCAGCTTGCTCCTCTTCGGGCGGGCAAGGGTCAAGATCTACAGGCTCGGCAAAGAGCGGCTTTTCGCTGCTTGCGGCAGTCGAAGGTATGATCAGTTCCTCGCTTTCTCGGCTTGCCTCTTCGGGCTCTTCTTCGCTGGAGCTAACTTCTTGTTCTGGAACTTCCATTCCTTTCCTCTCCTGTTACATCATTGAGATCTCACTCAAAATGCAATTTGGCTAAAATGCATTCATCCTCTGATGTTATGCGCACTTGCGCGGCGATATTGACCCTTTCGGCCGCTAAGTCCTCCAATGTCGTCTGAAATACTCAAGAATTATTACTAAGTGGCCGATCTTACAAGGAGTAGTTGTAGTTAAGGGGTGTAGTAAGTGACTTTAATTAAGGGACTTTTGGCCGCGAGGTCTAGTTTGCAGGCCAATGGGCGCGCACTTAGCGTTACAGCAAACAACATCGCCAACAGCCAAACCACAGGCTACAAGGCCCAACGGGCCGAATTCAGCGACCTCGTTGCTTCAAGCTTAGGAAGCGGAACCAAGATAAGCGGAGTTAGAAAACTCGAGCGACAGGGCAGCTTTCAGACAAGTGGCCGCAGCCTAGATGTGGCGCTTGATGGTTCCGGACTATTTGCTGTTCAGGATCAATCTACTGGTGAACGTTTTTACTCGAGAGCCGGAAATTTAGAGGTCGGTGCTGACGGAACCGTGCAGGACCAGAATGGATTTGCCGTACTAGGATTCCCTGAAGGTGGAACCGGTGCGCCGACCGCGCTTCGTGTTGATGCAAGCATTCAAGGCGCAAACCAGACTGGCTCGGTTGATGTTAGTGGAAATCTAGACGCTCAAAGTCCTGTCGTGGCAGGGGCAGATTTACCTGTATCCGGGACATCAAGTTTTGCAGATTATCAATCAAACGCAACGCTGAGTAGCACTGTGCAAGTATATGACTCTCTCGGCGCTCAGCATGATGTCACCACATACTTTTACCACACAGGAAATACTCCGACCTCAACGTATGAGTTTCGAAGTGTTGTTGATGGTGCTGATGTAGGCGGTGCCGCCGGAAGTCCAATAGAAGTGGGCTCAGGCACGATTGAGTTTGACTCTAGTGGTCAAAGAGTCGACCCAGCTCCGGCCGTGGACGGGACTCTTACCTTGCCCTATTCAAATGGTGCCGAGCCTGGCTCGATAGACGTTAGTTTCGATACGTTTACTCATTTTGCAAACACCTCCACCGTTGATGCTCTTTCGCAAGATGGTAGAGGTGCCGGGAGTGTGAGTGGAGTGTTCTTTGAATCTGATGGCAGCGTTGTTGCCCAACTAGAGAATGGGGAAACTCGCGATATAGGAAAGTTAGCTATCGCACAGTTTGAAAACAGCGAAGGTTTAAAGCCGGTTGGGAACTCACTATTCAAAGAA
>QIGM01000025.1 GCA_003230795.1 bacterium | reverse complement strand
AGACTCTGCGCCTCAAGAGCAGCAAGCAGCTGAGCAAAGTGCTGAGGACGCTGCAGTCGAGCATGCCACACAAGCAGTGATTGCTAATGAGACTGGAGAGATTGATCCAGAGGAGAGCGCAGTAGAAGAGGGAGAAGATTACTCTGAGACTGGCAAAGCACTTTCGCAAGATGAAGAGATTGCGAATGCAATTGAACTAGCAATCCAAGACAGACTAAAAACACTAGAGACTGATGCAGAAGAAGATGAAGAGGAGGACAATCTCATAGAACGATAAGTTTTATCGTTCAGGGAGATAGGCAAACGATATGCAATTTGACGACGGCGAAGTATTGCAGGGATTAGACGAGAACTGGACCTTCATGGGCGCAAACGCCATGGAATGGGCCTGTGGACTCGTGGTTTTCCTGCTCATTAGTCTCTTTGCAGATAGTCCCGCAAGAGCGATGCCTTTTATGCTTCTCGGTTGGATTCTCACAACGACCACATTAGCTGCACTTCGCAGGAGCTTTCCTGATGAAGAGCGTGGAGTGAGGAATGCAGTTGCAACATCGTGCGGCTTTCCACCACCGGGGATACCACTTCCTTCTAGTCTACAACCAGTTTGGAGTGGCGCACCGATTAAGGAAGTGCCAAATAAGTCGCGCTTTAAGGAACTAGGATTTGATAAAATATTTCCAAGTTTCGAGCGGCAATATACAGAAGCCATCGAATTGGCTGATCCCAATGATAAAAAGAAGAAACAAAAACAAAAACAGAAACAGAAATAGGCTGAGGGGAATCGAGGGGCAATGGGAAAAGAGAAGCTGAATTTAAAACACGATTTACGTCAACTCGAGAGAGTCGGTGGCCGAGCGGGAACTGATACCATCCGTCTTTGGGAAGGTTTCAGAGAGCAGGCATACCTCTGGCGTGCGCTCGCGCTTTTGCAGATGCCATCAACTGCGCTCTCAATTGCGGCAGCGCTGGTGATGTATTTCTTTGCTGATACTATTATCGAAGTACCAGAGCGACCACAGCCAGGATTCTACTCTGTGCGTCAGCTACCTGATAGTCAGTTCATTAATGCGGCTACGACCGTGGTTAACCTAATCGCAACGTATCAGCCTGCGGTTGGACGAAGACAGTTTAAAACAGCCCGTAAGTATCTCTGGGAACCAGCTCTTACTGAGTTCGAAGAGACGATGATGGGCAGTGAACTACGAGCGATTGAGGAAACCAAGCGCTCGCAGATGTTTTTCATTAACCCGCGACTTATTAAGGTCGAGCGCTTTCCAGAGCTCGATATGGTCGTGGTGAGAATTCCAGGAGTCCGGCAGAAACTCATTGGAAACAAGCCTTTACCAGCGGATCAAATGGTCTACTACGTCAAAATGACCACCATTCCGCGTAATGTGCACAATGAATACGGCATTGTAGTTATCGATATGCGTCTGCGGCGTGCAGATGAAAGACAGGTAACGAAAGAAGATAAAATGGAGAAGCGTGCAACTCGTAAGCAACAGTTGAAGCGTATGAAGAGCGCTACCGGTACTAGTGGGTAGGTAGCGATTCTTCAGAAAAATGAGCGGTCCGAGTAATCGAGTCGCTCGCAAAAGGTTAATTTAGGCAAGGAAGATGTGGAAGGTTAGAGAAATGAACGGGCGTAAGTATTTAATTTATTTATTCGCAAGTGTGCTGTTCGTAGTGTGCGGAAACGAGGCTAGTGCTCGTGAAGTGAACTACCAAGGAAGCGAGGTTCCGGTGTATGTCACACCTGGGGAACCAACACAGATTACCTTTCCTGAAAGGATTGAAGGTGGATTTAAGCGAAAGCACTCGGCGCTCGCACTTGAGCGACAAGGGAACTTCCTTGTTGTCTTCGCTCAGCCTGAAATTCCTTACGAAGGGGAAGCACTCCTTGTGCATCTCGGCGACCAGCGCTCTTTCGCGCTGAGAATTCTACCTTCTGATGATGATAATCCAAGAGACGAATTCATCGACGTGCGGGATATGCGTGCCGGCGCTGATTTTGATGAAGGCGGGGAAACAGACCCTTATCTTCAGCCTCGTGGCTTTGCGCCACCGACAGTAACAAGTGGCTTGATGAGAGAGATGATGCTCATCGCTGAGTTCGGTAAGCGCGGCGGAATTCCAGGGTATAGACGCTCAAACCGCTATACCGGCGAGACCGTACTTCATGACGGAACAATCGAAGCGAAGGTGCAAGAGATTTTCATGGGCACTGACCTTTGGGGCTATGTGCTTGATGTCGAGAACCTTCTCGAAACTAATTACAAGATTAATCCAGCGTCATTTCGCATGGATGGAACACGGGCGGTTGCAGCCGAGTCATGGGAACTAGCTCCTCGGCCTGATACCGCTGAGCAGAAAATAGCAGGTGCTCACAAAAAGCGAATTTATATCGTAACACGTTCGTTAAGACGATAGGACGAAATTGGGTAAGGAAGCAGGTGTAGTGCAATGAGCCAAAGTATCGAAGATATTAAGCTACTAATAAAGAACGACCGCCGTATATGGGCCGTGGGTGGTTTTGTGATTGTAGCCTTGTTCATATGGATGCTTACCAACAGTGGTGGTACCAAGCGTAAGCGAATGGTGAAGGAGATCACGCCGAGTTCACAAGGAATGGGTTCAGCAGAAGCCTACGGAGACTTAATCGTTGCGTTTAGAAATGACATCGACTCGGCAAAAAGCGAACGGAAAGAGATGTATGACGTGCTCTACCGAACGACTACCGATTTAAAAGAACACAAAGAACGAGTAACAGGTATTTTTGAAACTCTCGTTGATAAGTTCGAGCAACTTGCACGTGAAGTTGATGCTCTTGCCGCATCTATGCGCGCACAGCAGGATTCAATCCCGCTTCCATCAAGCAGAGAACTAGACGGACCGGATGAGCTTGAGCCGCTCGGTTTTGATACGCCTACTGTTGCAGCACCTCCTCCTGAGCCGAGGCCTCTGAGAGTGAGTGTTATCGCACCAGGAGACTCCGCATCAGCACAGATTATTACAGGTGTGAACGCACCAACAGACGGCACGCCGTATCCGGTCGTATTGAAGCTTACAGGCCCTATTTCAGGCCCTGACGGCTCTTCGCTAGACCTTGGTGAGGCAAGAGTAATTGCCGCTGCACAAGGCTCAGAAGCGGACGCACGGGCTCTCTTTCGACTTACGCAGCTCTCAATACGCCACCCTAGTGGCCGAAGAGCAGTAGTTGAGATTGATGGCTGGATCGTTGGTGAAGACGGCAAGCGAGGCATGCAGGGCGTGCTTATCGATAAACTAGGCCGGCTTATCGCTGCAACTGCACTTATTAGTGGAATCGGCGCTCTCGGGGAAAGACTCGATAACCAATCCAGTATCACTGTTAATCGGGGTGCCGGTATCTCGCTTGGAGGCAACGATCTAGAGTATGCGACAGCATCAGCCGTAACTGATGCCTCAAACCGTCTCGGACAGG
>QIGM01000369.1 GCA_003230795.1 bacterium | reverse complement strand
AGGATTTAGCCTTATTTCAGATCGTTTCTTTAAGCCGATAATCAATGAGGTGATTGCCGTTGATTCAATTGAAGACGCCTTGAAAAGGTCGAATGATTCAGACGGGAACAAAGGTCTTGAAGCGGTTTTTGCAGTAAGCGAAATATTGCATTGGAAAGAGTCTCTTAAGTAATTAAGAAAGGTGCTATGGAGTTTCGCTCGTACTTTTAGGGCTTAGAGAGAATAGCGCCGTGACGAACAATAGAAGGGAAATTATAAACGCTGGGGAGAGATATTCTCTCCCCAGCGTAGAGTGCTGCTTAGGTAGCTTCGAAATCTACATAATCTGCACCAAAGAAGAGTGATACAAGCGCTCGGAGAATAAAAGCTCCTACCGCTACCACAAGCATGCCAACAGCTGCTCGGTATGCACCCATCGCCGCAGCGACAATCGCACCTAGTCCAGCAATAACCATGATCAAGGCACCAAATGCACCTTCAACAAGTTTGAACATGTTACCGACTGAGTTACGAACGAGATCATCCTCATACGCTGCTTCGGAGAATGAGCCAGTTGGTCCACCACCCTGAGCTTGCGAGAGATCAATCATTCCGCCCGCGAGAAAGACGGCACCTAGAACGAGCATCAATGCAGAGGAATGCCTCTGGCATCGAAGCACCATTGTAACGCAGGCATGACGGTAACCGCCGGCTGCGTGAGATAGTAATGTTTTCATTGTATTTTCTTCCTTGGTAGCGAAAAGGCCCATCGCCTTTCCTTCTTCTTGAAGAGTGCTCCTATGGCATCCTTCTCTATTGTTGTGAGCATAGAAGGTCAGAGCGTTGCAGACTTTTAATGGGCAAAGCTAAGCTGCTAATATTATTCGCTATAATAGCAGGATTTGCAGGCTATTTCCACTGTAGACTTTGTGAGCGATTGGTGAGTAGAAAAATGCTTATGCCTTTCCCCTCTGGATGTAGGCCCATTTTCGAGGCAAAAGCCTGTTCTGGCCTAGCTCTCGGATCTCGCGCAGCGACATGCTATAGTTTCCGTGTGATGAGCGCAGAATTTCGATTTAACGCTGCATATCGGCATTTAATTTGAAGCGGCTGCGACGTTGATAGTGGGTCCAACCGAAGTGGGTTGGACCTTTAGTCCACTTTCTAGGGTTCAGATGAATATTTACGTCGGCAATTTGTCGTATGAAGTAAAGGAAGACGAGCTGCAAAATTTGTTTGCAGAGTTCGGTACGGTTGTTTCAGCAAAGATAATTTCTGACCGCGATAGCGGGCGTTCAAAGGGATTTGGCTTTGTTGAAATGCAAGATGATGGTGAGGCAGAGGCTGCTATCGAGAAGCTCAACGGAACTGAGTTTGGCGATCGCACACTGACCGTTAACCAAGCAAGACCAAAGCCTGAGGGTGGCGGTGGCCGAGGCCCTCGCTAGAATCTCCTTTTCCCCCTGTTAAGTGTGCTGCAGGGGTTTAAAACTGCGTTTCAGGGGCCCTTTTTCGGGCAATTGGAACCTCGCTCGGCCTATTTCTAAGGCCTGATAGCTGGCATGAGCCAAAACATGCTGCTTTTTTGCCTGTACACCCCATAACTCTAGTATCTAGGGCGACTAATTAAGGTCGCACTTCCTATCTTGCATGCATTTGCACGAGGTTTGTTTCATGGGGGTTTGTTTCATGGGTTCCAGACGCAGTGGTTCAATTTTTAGGTTCCTTCTCGCGCTAGCATTTTGTCTAGGAACGCATGTGTCTGTGCAGTCAGCAGAGGCAGAAATCAATCGAAAAGCTCCGCCTGAAGTTAAAAAGCGCGTGCGGAAATACATTCATCCCTGTCCAGCTGGAACGGAACAGTTTGGCGAAGGTCCTCCGAAAGGCGGAAAGGTTTTCTGTCGTCAGCCGATTATTGGTGGCTACCAGAAAATGGGGAATGAAACCTCTTGGTTTGCGAATGGTGAAAAGCGCTACGAGGGAGAGTACACCAGAGACAAAAAACATGGTGTCTGGAAGACCTACCATCGTAATGGCAGACTAAAAGCCGTCGAGGAATACTACGACGGAAAAAGGACGAAGAAAACGCGATTCGATCGTAAAGGTCAGCCGGTTGAGGAAGTCGACAGGAACAAGCGTCGACGAGAGCGTAGGAAAAACTACAAGTGGCGTAACAACATGCGCTATTAGTCATCTAGAAGATAAAACTCGACAGCTTTCGCTGTGACGTTAATTCTTTGGTTTAATAAAGCTCTCTGCTCTGGCCTCAGCCTTCAGTGGAGAAAAAGCTAATCGCTTTTTCCCGTGTTTTGATGACTAATCCTATGTCTCCTACCGGAGGGTCCGTTCAGTCGCCACGGAGGCTCTTCTTTTAAAATGGATAGTTCGTCTGGCTACATAATGTTGCCTCGCAAGGGATAGAGAAGCCTGCGTGGCGACTGAACGCTCCCCCCGGACAGGGGACAAAGAGGATAGTCATCAAAACACAGCAAAAACCCGATCAGGGTTTTTTCCACTGAAGGCAGGTGCCTCAGCAGGGAACTTTCTTAAATCAAAGAATTCCCACTACGCTCTAAGCTATCGAGATTTTATTTTTCCGATGACTATCCGCCTCGACATGCACTCGCGGTGTTTTGCGGAAGTGTTAACGAAAAATGCCGATCTGAATACTTCATGTAGCTAGGGCTGATAGAGGAGCTAATGTTTGCTATCTTCTCAATGGTCTTTTTCACTTCCTCTGGGGGAAGTGAAAGCAAGCCGAGCGCCTTCTCTAGTCTTTCAAAATACGTTTTACCTTGGGTATGGTCTAGCAGGTAGAGCTTGTCTTTTACTGAGAGCATATAGGCGAATAAATAAGACTTATCCTGTTGATGATAGGCTTTGGGTTGCCCTTCCCGCCTACTCTTTTCTATATCAGCCGAGGAGACCATTGGCTTGTTAAGGCAGCGACCTTCGCGCTTACTGTCTTTGCAAAGGTAGACCGCAAGCGACAGAGGTTTCTCTCCGGTATAAAAAGAGACTGTAGTTGAAGATTTGTTCAGTACTCGCGCTGCTGGAAGAGCGATGCGCATCGGTGCGAAATAAGTCTCTTTGGGAAACAGGGGCTCAATAGAGAAGAACATTGGCTGTCCCGGGGTTGAATCAAGTTCTTTCTTTAGAAAATCGTTGTCGATGAGACCGCAGACGTCTCCCCAACCGAGCTTGAAGGTCATAGTTTGTTGATGCCCTTCGGGTGGAAGGGGCGAAGGAAGAGCGTTTTTCTCTACTCCGCTGGCAGCTTGCTGCACGGAAGCTAATTCCGCTCGAAGCCGTTCTTCTTTTTCCTGAGCATCAAGTTTAAGCTGTTCGATTTGCTGCTGTAGAATCTGTTGTTGAATGGTTGAGGAGGTCTGCAGTTGTGCGATCTCGTCTTCGTAGAGGTCAGAGAGCTTATGGGTTTCCTCGGAGAGACGCTTTTGTTCGTCGAGCACTGCCTTTTCTATCCGCTGCTCG
>QIGM01000286.1 GCA_003230795.1 bacterium | reverse complement strand
AGTCATCAAAACACTACAAAAACCCGATCAGGGTTTTTTCCATTGAATGCTGTTGCCAGTGCAGGGGGCTTTATCAAACCAAAGAACTTCCGCTACACTCCAAGCTGTCGAGAATTTATTTTCCAGATGACTCTACCGGAACGATGCATAGATGAAAGAGGTTTTCGGAGAAACCCGACAATTACGACCCAGCGACCGTACTGCGCTAGAAAAGCTTTCTAAGCGTAGGACTGCCGCGAATGAAATCCTGGACCTCGATCTTGCTAAACGAGCTTGTCAGCTCGCGCACAAGCTTGGCCGACAAGTTGGGTTAATCATCGGCAGAGACGGGCGAGTAGTGGAAGTCGTCCTTGGTGGCAAAGACCGCATCTATCTTCCGGACCTTGGTCGATTCCGCGTGGATGCCGCACGTCTTCGTGGAGTCCGTCTTGTCGTCTTTCTTCCAAACGCTGAGCGCTTCCTGCAGGACTATAAGCCTCAAGAGTTAATTTTTCAGAGTGAGAATAAAAGAAATTCTAAAAATCGCGCTCACCGCAGAATGATTCGTGATGGCTTGGTCCGTAGCCCCGAAATTGCCAGTGACTTATTAACTGACCTCGAAAAACTCCGCCTGGACGCCGTGGTGGTCCTTGCCGCAGAGTCTGATGGTCAGCCAGGTTCGATGTCTCTTGCTTATCTTTATCCAGGCAGCGCCCATCCTTCCGAAATGCCACAGAGTGGCGGTTCAAGAGCAATACGCTTCTATCACTCGAGCTCCTTGCAGGACCTGCCTCTTGATTTTCAGCCATTTATTGAAGAACTAGACGCGGCATTTACCCGCAATCAAGCGAAAGGATTTGACACCGCATCAGATTACGCAGTCCTCGTTGGCGCCTACACCGGCCGTGCAGAAGCGGCCCAGTCCTCAATGGACGAGCTCCACGAGTTGGCTCGTACGGCTGGATTGGAAGTTCGTGATTCCGTGATGCAGCGTCGCCGCTCACTTGATCCGAAGACGGTAATCGGTAAGGGAAAGGTTGAAGAAGTAATGCTGCACTGCCTCGACCTTGGGGCCGACCTTTTAATATTTGACCGAGAGCTCTCTCCAGGTCAGTTACGATCGATCACTAATCTCACGGAGTTGCGAGTTCTCGATAGGAGTATGCTTATTCTAGATATTTTTGCTCAACACGCTAAGAGCAGTGAGGGGAAACTACAGGTTGAACTTGCTCAGCTTAAATACTCCCTACCTCGACTTACTGAGCATGACACCGGACTTTCTCGACTTATGGGTGGCGTAGGTGGACGGGGGCCAGGGGAGACTAAGCTCGAAATCGGTAGAAGACGTGTTCGCACTCGTATCGAAGACCTAGAACGCCGAATCGAAAAGTTAGCGTCTCAACGAGGTTTGCGTAGGGAAAGACGTCAGAATAGAGGAGTTCCGGTAATTGCAATTGTCGGCTACACCAATGCTGGTAAATCAACGCTGCTTAACGCACTCACCAAAGGCAACGTGCTTGCTGCAAGTAAGCTCTTCGCTACACTAGATCCTTCCAGTCGAAGAATGCGTTTTCCAAATGATAAGGAAGTTGTCTTTGTAGATACTGTTGGATTCATTCGTGAGTTGCCTAAGGAATTAATAAGCGCCTTTCGTGCGACCCTTGAAGAGGTTGCAGAAGCAGACGTGTTGCTGCATGTCGTAGATGTGAGTAATCCCGAATATGAGCAGCAGGTCGAAGTTGTAAAAAAGACACTGGAATCACTTTCTTTGGATTCTAAGCCAAACTTACTCATATATAATAAAGTAGACCGCCTTAACGCTCTCGAACGCTCCACTATACTCCGTTCAGGGAGTGCTTTAGCTGTTTCCGCTACAAGTCGGGAAGGCTTTCCGGAGCTAGTTGTTTTACTGCAAAAGAAGTTGATGGAGAGCTTTGAGGGTCAGGACCCAGGTCGTTTCACCGAAGTGCCGTCATGGCAAGAATGAAGCTGCTTTTCACAGATAATTCCTAGGAGAATTGGGTGAGAAACACGCTTACCCTCCTTCAAGCTTGCTCAAACGACATAAACCGAGATAATACCGGTATAGCAGAAACTTAGGCCGGAATTCCTACAAGATGATTGATACTTATTTTCCAGTTCTCGTGATGTTCGTGCTCGTTGCTGGCTTTGCCGTGACGATGTTGCTTCTCAGTATCTTCTTGGGGCCAAAGCGTGAAAGTGAAATGAAGGATGACCCCTTTGAGTGCGGCACGATTGCGACTGGAGATGTAAGTGGAAGGCACAGCGTAAAGTTCTACCTAGTAGCGATGACCTTCATCGTTTTTGACGTTGAAATCGTCTTTCTCTACCCTTGGGCTATTACGGTACGAGAGCTCGGCTGGTGGGGCTTCTGGGCGGCAATGCCGTTTATTCTCATCCTCACCGTCGGTCTGATATACGAATGGAAGAAGGGCGTGCTAGACGTCGTATAGCGTCCAAACTGCTACCATTCGAGCGCTCTTTCCCTCCTATCTTTTTGTTTCACCCTCTAAATCTGACAATTCGAGCTTTTGTGGTTTACGCCACAACTCTGGAGACTTAGCAGTCTCACTTTCCTCCATTTCCCTTAACTGAATTTAAGTATTTATCGCTAATTGAAGCATTTTCCGTACCAAGGACGATATGTGTACGGTTGTTGTTGTGTTGTGTTGCTGTTGTTGTTGTTGTGCTCCTGCCGCCGTAAGGCAGGAGACAAGCCGGAGAGCTTGAAATGGAAAAGAAATATAGAGACGATCGAGAATTGATTACTCTCGCGCTTGTTGTGGGTAGTGGACTGGTGTTTGTCAGTGCACTTGCATCAATGAGTATACTTAGCGGCGTACATCCAGTGCTTGCGATGGTCGCAGTTTTTAGCCTGGCAATTGTGTTCGCTAGCATCTACGGATGCAGGGAGCAGCTAAAGAGCCAATATTCGGCGCAACCGAGTCCTGAAACTCAAAGCGCATTGGAAGACGTCAGCAAGCATGTCAGATCACTTGAGGAATTTCAAAGTTCCTGCCGAGCTAAAATTCAGTATTGGCAGAGTGAAAGCGCAAAAAACCTCAATGCGCTGACTACCGATGGCATACGCTCTCTAATTGTTATCCAAAGAATTTCAGATGCGATAGATTTTCGACGCCAGCAGCTTTGTGAACTACTAGAGGATCCTACAAAAGAGGCCATTCTTCAGGCCGCACACATATCAAAAGAACACCTAAGCTTTTCAAACACCTCATTCGATGCAGTGTCTGGAGCTTCTCTTCCAAGCCTCAGAATAGAGGAGATTGAAAACGCTTTAAACGAGCTCTTCAATCGAGTCGAACATGCTCGCGTCGAGCGTGCAGCCTAGCCTTAGCTTCCCAGAAGATTGCTATTTACTATTCAATCGTAAGCGTTCAGGTGGGTAAGAGAATTCTGCAAGAACGAGCCATTAAACGTTGTAAGTCCATGCTAGTACGAGTCGACAAATACTAATC
>QIGM01000026.1 GCA_003230795.1 bacterium | reverse complement strand
GTTTTGCTCGTCCCCCTCCTTGTTAGTATTTTCGCGACAAGCCTAAAGGGGTCTTTTCGCACGCTAATGGTAGTCGCAACGCTTGTATTTGCGACGCTAGGCCACATCAATAATACATCGTTCGCTCACTACTATTGGACGGCTGGTCAAAAGGAAGAGGGGCGTTCTTGCGCTCGAAGTGTGCTGCTGGAATCAAAATCTAAAGACTGCAGTAGTATATGGGGGATGGGAACGAAGGAAGAACTACTGCTAACTAAGGCTTTAAATCTCTCCTACTTGGACAGCCAGTAGGGACTGTTGAAAAACAGTCCCGCACCGCCTTCGCGATTCCAAAAGCCACATGCTTGTAGCTTTTGGAATCGCGAAGGCATTCTAAGCAAGCCAGAGATAAAAAAATTCAAAGAAGATCATAGAGCTCAGCGAGATAGTCGTTACGCGGACAGAATTAAGTCAATCCTAATGCTCAATTCTGGACTCCGTGCTTCAAATGTAGCTGAGTATCTTCTCTGTTAGCTATAGCGTAATGGCTTCCTGCGCGGCGTTGTCTCGCACACTCTAATCGTCTGAGAAAGTTTCTGCTGATAACTCACACAGCTCGCTCTCGACGGAAGCACCCCCGTTCCAATAGTGCTGCCCTTTGCCCTTATTATCGCACTGAGCGGCATATCGGTGAGTTGCACCAGCAGTGTCGAGTTTAGCGATTGGCTGACGATGGACGAGAAAATTTTGCGGCTACTTCACTTCTAACTGCCGGCGAAAGCTGCTCAAGCACTGCGTTGTAGGTCCACCCATTTGGTGGAGGAAGAAGTTTTGAGATCGCGTTCCTCTGAAGCTCTTCACTAGAAAAATGGCTCAGAGTTTCAAACGTGAGCTCAGCGCTATGTGCTAAAATCTCTTTTTGGTGTTCTGGGAATCCGATACTAGCCGCAATCGCACCTTCTGCGTCCCGAGCAGACGGTGTGAAGCGCTTTGCAAGCTGAGCAAGAATCTCGGGAGCATTAGAGGCATGTTGTTGGAAGAAGGAGATACTGAACGCATTTTGAGTAGCGTCGCTAATCGGGGCTAATTTCTCCAAGGCGGTTGATTTCGCTTCAGGTGAAGCAAGCGTCAAAAGGCTCAGTACTGGAACTTCTCCAAGACGCTCGAGGTACTCACTTTGAGCCTCCGGTTCGTGAGCAAGCCCCAGTAGCTCTTCAATAACTCTTGCTTGAGGCGTTTCTAGAGGAACAAGCGTACCAGAATTCTCTGCCTCGCGGCTCTCCTTTAGCTTCTCGGTTGCGACTTCAGCTATACTATCAGTCTTGCATGCTCTTTAATAAACTCTTCGTTATAAAGTTCCCGCTCTTTTCCCCGTTGGTAAGCTATTTTAGGCAACGCCTGCTCTTGAAATTCTGCAGTGGGTAGTGCGCGAAGTACCGCGGGAGATAAAGAAGTAGCCCGGTCTATTGCACCTTGCAACCAGTCGTGATCGAATCGCACAGCTCCAATCACTTCTCGCGTATCTGCGAGCGAAGAGCTTTTGATTTGAACAATCTGCCGTGCTTCGTCCGAATCAACGAAAGCTTCAGTCTTAGCATCTAAACGTTCAGCAAATCCGAGCAGTCTCAACTCTATGCCCGGCTCGGAAATTATAGTAGCAGCAAGGAAATAATCACTCTCGTCTCCCCGAATATTGGCCGTATCTAAGGCGTATACTTGGAGCTGAGCATTCGCTAATTTTGTTACTGCATAGGGAGATACGGATAGTAGCTTGTCGAGTAATAAGGCTTGCCGCTCCGGTTGATCTACCAGACTTGCTAATAACAAAGTTTCTGGAAATTCGGCCGTCGTGTCTAAGTCTGATTTGCTCAGGGCCAGTTTGAAGTTATCCATATCCCCTATCACCGGCAGAAGGAAGGGGCTAACATGTCGTGACGCGCTAATGACTTTTTTCTCTAACTCTGGAAACTGCGCTAGGTCTGTAGCGATACTTTCGGGAATAGAATCCTTTGCCACTAGTCCAGGGATAACTCTCGCGTTTATTTGAGGACGTTTTTCTTCCGATCGATGTTCTTCTGCAAAATCCTCCTGACCCCATTGATGGGCTGCGCCAAAAATCATATAGACCCTTTCTCCAGGGTGCTTATCGAGAAAGTTCATCACGTGGGCCATCGCTAGTCCCTCTCGATGGTCCATAATAATAGCATCACGTGCATCAAATGCATCACGTGCATCGTGTATATCGAGTGCATCGAGTGGATCGGGTATGCGTGCTAGCTGCGCTTTATAGTCGGCATGCTCTCTTGCTGAAGAGACATGGTGAAGAACGGCTGAGTCCTCGATTTGATTGTAGAACCAGGCAGCACCTCGCTGAGAAAGTGCGCGAAGTAGTGTGTCGTCTAACTCCTCGGGCAACTTCCCGTTACTAATCACCTCTTGCGTAGCATCACCTACCGGTGAGTCATGTAAAATTGATGGCTCGGCGGTTTCGGAATCTTCGGAAGCACTCTCGCTAAATATGTGAACGGGCCGCTCCTTGAGCAATATCCTCAACAGTTCAGCCTGGTACTCTCCGGTGGTATGAAGAGAACCGAGAGGAAGTCCATCGACATTGTGTACCTGCTTCAATAACTCAATCGTTCCTACGTCAGGATTACCCTGCATTTCTTCATAGGAGACAACCCTTTTGCTCCCATAGTTCGCTACGAAAGCTTCTAGAGCAACTCTCGAGGGGCTCTGATGTGTAAACGTCTTTCCTTTTAGGGAATCGTCAACCGTCTTGGTCGTTGACTTTGGAGATTCTAATTTCTGCTCAACAGCTTGTGGATCCATGGGAATTTCTGAGAGGTCCTGTCGTTACGCCTTGATAAACCTCGCGCACTGCTGTTATGTCGGTAAGGTCGGAACTAGTCTCCTTAAGCCAGTTTTATTGCTGTTAGATAAAGCTCAGAAAGCGTTACTTTCGCGTTTGCGTCTTCAAGTTATTGCTCAATGCATCTAAAGCGTCCTTAACGATATCGCCACTACCCGTGCTGGAACGCTTAGTTGGGATAGTTGAAAAACCAAGTTTTTTAACTATCCCCTGAAGAAACTCTGACGCCAGACTCGAGGAAAACAAAAAACGCCGCGACGCGTTACGGAAGCGGTAACGTCGTTTTTTGGGTTTTGACAAGGAGGAGCCTAATATGTGTTATCCGTCAAGACGAACTTTCTTTGACTCGTCGCTTTTGAATACTTTTCAGAAGCAAAGGAGCCGCCTCTTCATAAGACTTTCCAGATTTTATGCTGTTGCAAAGCAAGCAAGCCGTTTTCAGATTTTCATAAGTGTTAGCACCGCCTGAGCAGACAGGAACATAGTGATCGAGAGTAGAATTGCCCTCGTTCACCTTGTCTCCGCAATACTGACATATCCAAGAATCTCGCTCGAACACTTTGAGTCGATTAGCCTCGACTCGATAGTAATCGGCTTCTACGGAAGGTGGCGACGCCTTTAGCTTTTC
>QIGM01000537.1 GCA_003230795.1 bacterium | reverse complement strand
CAGGGTATGTTAAAGATCTAGTTACCCCTCTATATCCAAAGTCGGAGGTGAATTGCTTCATTTCATCGAGAGAGTCTTCGTCAGCGATCTGTGGCCGATAGACGATAACTGTACGAATCAGATTGGAAAAAAGGCGCTAGCCCGATGGTTTATCAGTCGACCCGTCTGGGAAGGTCACAAAGAAGGTCGTTCCTTTGCCGACGACACTTCGTACATCAATCCGACCACCATGTGCGTCCATGATGTTCTTACTTACAAACAAACCGAGACCGGTCCCTTCGATTTCCGCGTGTTTTTCTAATCGAGAGAATCTCGCAAAAAGCTTGTGGCGAGCACCCGCTTCAATTCCCTGTCCGGTGTCGATTACAGAAATTCTAGTAGCATTCCCGATTCGGTTCGCTGCAATCTCTACTTTGCCTCCCTGCGGAGTGAACTTAATCGCATTACTCACGAGATTTCCGATCACACGGTTAAGTGTCAATCTATCTGCGAAGACTTTCATCTCCTTAGAAGCCGGACGGGCCAAGAACGTTATTGATTTAGACTTGGCCATTGGGAAATAGTCCAGAACGGCGTCCTCGAAGAACGGCGTCCTCGACAATCTCCTGCACATCATACCATCTCGGCTTTACGACAAGCACTCCATCTTGAATACGGCGAGCGCTTAGCAGTTCGTCAATGATACTAATCGAGTTGCGAGCACAAGACGCTATTCGCGTAAGCAGGCTCTGAGCTTTCTCTTGCTCCGCGCTATCACATTCACTAATAAGCTCTGCGCTTGTGAGTATAGCGCTCAGCGGACCTTTCAAATCATGAGTTGTTGTAGAGAGCAGGTCGCGCTGAAACCGCTCTTGGTCTTTGCGACGAGTTGTCTCTCGAATCCATAGCACCCGATAGCGAAGCTGCGGCACAAGACTGTTTTGCACTTGATGATTGTCGATTCCGCTTCTAGATGCCGTGCTTAACGCGAGGTCGAAAAACTTCGAGCTCGACGTTCCATCCGGGTTGGTGACAGGAATTTCAATCTCAGAACTCCACAGGGAGTCCGGCGAAAGAGTCACGAGCTCTTTTTGTAACTCTTCCGCAACCGCAGGGCTAACCTCAGAAAGGAGGTGAACGATATTCACTGAATGTGCGTCCGCATCGTGAGAAGCGAAGAGTTGATGAAAGTTGTAGAACGCCTCATTGTCGAATACTACTCGACCTCCTTCACCAAGAATAGCGAGTCCATCTTGCGCGGTGAATGCGGCAACCCAGAATGCATCCCGCTCAGCGAGTGCTTCCATTTCACGTAATTGCTGCATCTTGCGCTCAGCAGTGCGCTCAACAACTAAACGAATCTGCGCCGCGAGATCTCCGCTAAACTGTTTGAGCATGAAATCCCAAGCGCCTTCGCGCATCGCATCGACCGCGTCCCGAAGATCTGTTGAACTGGTAAGAACGACTATTGGTAGAGTAGGTCGAGCGCGTTTTATCTCTGAAATCACATCCATCCCAGACATGTCTGGAAGTTGAAGATCACAGAACACGAGCTCACACATCTCCTCACTGAGACGATCTAGTCCCTCTTTTCCGCTAGCGACATGACTTACTCCACCGACAACGTTGCCAAGCGCCCTTTTAATTAGCGCGGCATGGGCTTGCTCATCTTCGATCAACAGAACGTTGCTAAATAGACTAGAAGTGTCTATTGCCGTTCCAGCAGATTCAAAGTGTTGTGATGGGCGTATGAAACGTTGCATTGCTTGCTTGGAGATTCAGTGTATTGTTTTCCGCATCGCTGCGACCTAGCTCCTTTGGCTCGTCGCTCACAAATGAGTTTGTCGCTCTTTATATATGATGCGAAAACTGACTTTTCGGTTTTATCGAGTCTTAACTAGCATTATCTTCGTAGATAAAGGGATAAGTAATGGTAAAAGCTGACCACTGGATTCAATCTTGGGCTGAGAATGGGGGTGTTACCCCGTACGAGCCTGAACTGGTTAATCCAGCAAGCTACGACCTACGCTTAGGAGGGCATTGGATTTGCCCTACGAGAGAGCCAGAGGAGTTCAAAGCAGACGAACTGACGCTTTTCCCAGGAGAGGTAGTACTTGCCACTTCACTAGAGGAAATAAAGATGCCTCGAGATGTTGTGGGTGACCTCAAGCTAAAGAGTTCACTTGGACGACTTTGGTTGAATCACAGCCTCAGCGGTTGGATCGATTGCAATTTTCAAGGACAAGTAACACTAGAACTAAATAACCTCGGACCTCATCCACGCAAGCTAAGTACGGGAATGCGAGTAGCACAGATAGTCTTCCTGCAAATGGAAGAGCCACCGCTAAAAGCTTACGGTGAAGATGGCACAGGACATTATCAAGGCCAACAAGGTGCCACCCGAGCCTGGAGCGACAACTTCTTCCCAAAAACAAGCGATGAAGAGTAATTTTTTTCTGAAAAATGCTGAGGGAAATTACTTCGTAAAAGCCCGTTCGATCTGGGAGCGAAGTTCGCCAGATTGCAGCACATCCGATTGGGTTTGCCAGGTGCTTGCAAGCTTACCGTTTACGAAGACTAAGGGAAGATAGTTTGAACCCGCATAGGCTTTTAGAGCAGGAACGATCGACCGTTCTTGAGAAACATCGACAACCTGGTAAGGCATACCAAAAGCTTCAACAGCTGACATAAGCTCTTCTGAGAATCCACAGCGCGGACAATCTCGGGTCCCTTTGGCAAAAACAACCACCTTACTCTCTTGAACTTTACGAGCGATGTCCTCTGTGGTCCAGAGAACCCGAGGTATTGTGTAATTGCCTGAGGCAGAAATACCCTTTGAGACAGGAATACCCCTTGAGACAGGAATACCAGGTGAGGATTGCGAATCGGAGGCCGTCGATTCCGATGGAAACTCCGGTTCCGCTCTTAAGGCGTTCTTAGTGTTCATAGAGAAGTCCCTCCCGATCCGCCAAAGCGAATCAATACGCACCACGCTGTTAGATTAAAGCGAGATTACTACATGGGGTATTTCTAAGCAAGTAGATAAGGAATTAGTGTTTTCCCCAAAATACTAATAACTTCTAGCTATTTACCCCATAATACCCGATTAAACTAATCTTATTTATTCGCTGTGGTGAGCAAATAGAGCTTTCCACTGCCGAAAGAGGCCGCGTAGAGCTCGCCATCTGAATCAGTCCCCAGCACCGATGCGGAGTTCGGCAGGGACATCACACGATGCTTACTAGGCTTCGGTCCAGACTCATCGAGACGCCAAAGCACGCCGGCCGCACCATCAGCGAAAAGATACTGTCCAACAAATGAAGGAGCCTTGGACCCACGATACACATAGCCACCTAAAATCAGGGACCCTTCGTTATGTGAGTAGGAGAAAGCCGGTTTTCGATAATTCGTGTCGAGACATTGGAATTTCATCCGCTGACAAAGCGACCCCTCGAAAACACTCCAGCCATAATTACCACTCGAGGTGATTTTGTTAACCTCCTCATAATTACTCAGGCCTCGGTCCACCCCCCAAAGCTGAGAACTTTCACTATCGAAACTCAGACCGAGCGGATTGTGAAAGCCGTAGGCGTAAATCTCTGGCTGACCCTTGTCTTTCCCCACAAAAGGATTCGTCATTGGTGAGAGATAGGGTTCTCCTTGCAAGGGATCTATACGAAGCACTGCGCCGAGTAAATTGCCCGTATTTTGCGCCGTCTCTTTCGGATCGAAATTCCCCCCTCCGTCGGGAACTCCTATAAAGAGGTTTCCCTGAGGGTCCATCGCCAGGGATCCCGCTTGATATTCGCTATGCGGTATCTGCGTTGACCAAATTCTTCTCTCGCTCGCTGCGCTTGCTCTTTGACCATCCATTGCCCGTTTAAACTCAGACACTGAAAGCGTAAAACCAGATTTATCACTGATGGTAATTGCAGAGCTCACATAGAGTAGGCCGTTTTCCTTATACTCTGGATGGAAAACCGCTGCGATCGCCTCTCGTTTAGGGGTTCCGCCTGCCGAAGCGGCGCCGGCTTTTGGCTCACTAAAATCGAGGTATGGTTTCTTGCCAGGGCGAAAGCCGTT
>QIGM01000167.1 GCA_003230795.1 bacterium | reverse complement strand
GAGCCTCCGTGGCGACTGAACGGACCCTCCGGTAGGAGACATAGGGGATAGTCATCAAAACACGTGAAAAAGCGTTTAGCTTTTTCTCCACTGAAGGCTGAGGCTAGAGCAGGGGGCGTTATAAAATCAAAGAATTGCCGCTATATCCCAAGCTGCCGAGATTTTTCCTTCTTGATGACTATAACAAGTGAATTCGTCTGAGTTGTGCATCTACCGCTTCAGCATCCTCAGGTTCACAGAGCCGAGGAGACGCTTCGGCTCGTATAATTCGCTTACACCGCTCTAATTCCTTCTGTAAATGCAGCTTTTTTGGCGGCTTTGCAAGAAAACCACTTGCTCCTGCTCGAATACAGGCGATGAGATTCTCGGTAGAGGGCGTAGAGGTGAGAACGACGATCGGCAGCCCTCTGAGTAGAGAATGAGCACGAATGAACTCAATAAGGTCAATACCGCTCTTTTTCGGCATTTGTAAGTCGCTGACGATGCAAAAATATTCGTAGGGATTTGCTTCGAGTTCTGCGATCGCTTCATCAACGCTGGCAGTGCCCCTTACTACCGGATAGCCAAGCGCTTCTATGTAGGCACATATAATATCTCGAGGAGAATCTAGATCCTCAACAACAAGTATGCCGTAGAAGGAAGTTTCGCCAAGCGAGAGATTCGTTGGTAGGGAAGTGAAAAAAGACTCGAGATGTCGTTCCTCTTCAAACACTAAGCCTCCAATCAGGACGACATCGAAGGCATCCGAAAAGGGCTTAGAAAGTGAAAGGACGCCGCCGTGCATTGTCGGATTATGGTTCCAAGCACTTGAGAGAGTTTGAACTATCGCCTTTGGCGAGTTTCCGGAAGAATCAATCAAGAGGATATCGAACTGCTGCATCGAGAGCCATTCTTCAGCCGATTCTGTCGTGGCAACGACGCGATATCGAACATCGTGTCGCTTTGCCATGGCCTCGAGCTTTCTCGAAACTTCTGGATCCGCACTAATGCAAAGAAGAGAGGCCACGAAACTTGATTACTCGTTAAGAGGGTATAGAATTTTTTGCTGACTCATTGATGGATCATCGGGAGAAAAGACTGAAAACACAAGCTGTTTCGCACGATCTTCTCCGAAGAAATCCGGAGGAAGCGTCAGTCTAGAGGAGAGAAAGTCTCCAACCTTCAAGGTAAGTGCTTCCGCGGCATCTTTGTCGTTTTCAAAGACGAGGCCTTGTATTTCTATCCCGTCCTTGGACTCCGTGACAGACAGTAAGCGAAAAGGGAAGCGTGATTCAATTTGATAGCGAAGTTCATTTACAGAAGCGGACGCAGGGCTATGAACTCCTCCAATTCTCCATAGGCCAAACGCGAGCAATACGGCGAGCGCGATTGGAATTGCTCCTCTAATAAAAGACATTTTTGTTGAGATACCGCTGAGCAAAAGAGCATGATTTTCTCGCGGTTGTCCACGAACGACTAGGGAAGGCGTGAACACATCATGGATCGCCTTGTGCAGTGGATGCGCGACTGCAAATCCGGCATTTGCAATAAAATAAGCCATGGCGACAAACATATGAGCTTCGAGCACGGAGGAGGGTAGTTGCGATGCGCTGGCTCGGTAGAGCAATGGTGGAATCTCCGCAAGTAGTACAAGACTACCAAAGGAGAGAAAATAGCGCAGGATGCTCTGAGAAAGAGAAAGGTAGATATTCGAGAAATCGCTCCTCTTCTCTTCGCATGCGGATATCACGCGAAGTCCGAATGCTTTTTTCCCTAGCGTTTGACCGCCAGTAACTTCACTATTGCCAGCTCCGAAGTATAGGACTCCGCAAAAGAGCGGGATTAAAAACTGCCAGTCGGAATAGGAGACTAAGTGCATGCTGCCGAACAACAAGGCGCTGACAACAAGGTAGTCGATGGCTGCGGCAAGAATCCTTGCCGGCAAGGGTGCCGTTATCAGCGGCTCTTCGTGTTCACCGGCGCTCTCATTCGAATGCTGTGACCCAGCTTCCGTGGAGTCCGCGTTCTTGCTCTCGGTGTTGTCCATTAGTGGGCCTGTGTAAAGTAGTGGGCCTGTGTAAAGCTACCTGTGTAAAGCTACCTGCGTAAGAATTAAAATGTGTTTTTCAGCGCTTACGCACTTGTTTGAGATTTTGAGGAGAAATGACAGTGTAAGAGTCTGTAATGATAAATTATTTTCCCATCAACAATCAGAACAAACAGTTCATAACACTAGTAGACACTTAATATCTACTCCAAGTCCATTATGTGGCTTAATGAAATTGGGAGGAAAAGGGGTATTACTCAGATAGGTGGAAATCCGAAACGTCTGTTGCGTAAGCGCGGTGTAGACTATGACGGCGCTGGCTTTAAGCCAGAGGTGCCGGATTATCTCGGCTATGTCCTTGGGTTAATGCTCATTTGGCTAGGCTATACGGGATACAGCTCGGTTGTGGGAATGATTCATAGTCCGGACTCCACAATTTCAAAGATAGTTGTCCATACAAAGGATTTCAAGAAGTCCGCAATTGAGAAAGGTGTCGAAGCGAAAAGAAAAGTTACTGAGGTTGTCGAGGCTCAGGTAGCTGCGTCTGAGAACTCTCAGAGTGCTGACGCCACGCAAGAAGGCCGTGCGCGCTTAAGTGGGCACGTTACCTATGATGCAGAACAAGGATGGTTTTGGTCACAGCTTGATTTTCTTAATGAGATAATTGGATCGGTTTCGGTTTCTGCTTCAGAGTATCTCAAAGGTTGGTATGCTGAGAGCGATTTGGAGCAAAGTGGGTTGATTGGTCAAGAATCGCAAGTAGAGCCGGTCGAAGAGAACAACACGATCGAGTATTTCTAAATTCCCCAACCCTTTCAGAACCCCAACCCTTTCAGAACCCCAACCCTTTCAGAACAAAGTCCAATTTGAACTGAATGCGAGAAACGGTGCATATCACTCTGTTAGTTTTTGAACCAACTCAAGCATTACATATCCTACGTAGAGAAAGCCGTTTTGGCCGGCGAGAATCCACATGCAACAGATAGCGATCCAGGAAAGGTGAAAGCCTGCTAGATACATAGCGCTTGAGAAGAACCCTCCCCATATATTTTTGATATCGGTCTGATTCGGATGCAGTTCTCCGAATCCCATTTGTATATCTGTCGCAAGCGTGAACCCTAAGATAAGAGAGAAAATGAGTTTCTTGTAATCACCGAAGATGAGGCAAGCAAGAAGCACTGGAGATGAAAACATTGGAAAGAAATAAGGCGAAAGCATGATAATCGGAGCAAAGTGCACCTTATCAGACGTCATTTCATACTGTACGTGTCCAGTATGAGTGTCGAAGTGAAAGTCCTTCACCCTGTTACCGGTGAGCATGACGGTAAACGCATGTTTGAGTTCATGAATGAAGGTTCGGAACGTCGGCATAGCCGTTGTGCCGATGATTGTTAGTCCGCCGAAGAATCCAGTGATAAAAACAGTCCATATTTCTTTGGCGAAGTGATACTGTCCAAAGAGCGTCAATAA
>QIGM01000180.1 GCA_003230795.1 bacterium | reverse complement strand
TGTCAGATTGCTTGATTTTTCTTGGAAATGATTGGCAAGGACATGGCAGGATCAGTCGATAGTGGGAGCCCTAGGGAAGTGTGCTGATGCGCATTTGGGAGCCGAATCGCCTTTTCCTAGAGAACGGAGGGCATCTGATAGTCAGATTTGCATGACCCACAGGTGTGAAGCTTAGGTCGATTGGAAAAAGCTGTATTCTCTTGACAGTATCATTACGATTATAGTTTTTCTGGGGTACAATCGCGGGTGTTCCTCGCCAAGTCATTTGACAATCAGTTTTTAAATAAGTTAGGATATGACCGATGGATCAGGCACTCATCGCAGGGCAACGGCAAAGTCAGCACGTGGTTCGCCGTCTAGTCCAGCACATCAAGTCGGAGTCCTTGAGCGTTGGCGATCGATTGCCCTCGATCCGCAGACTTGCCAGCAAGATGGAGGTGAGTCCGAATGTGGTTCGTGATGCGATGGTTCAGGCTCAGACCATGGGGCTGGTCGAGCTGCGACCCCGCTCGGGGGCCTACATCCGCTCGCTCGATTACGCTCCTCTCGTTGACGTGCTGTCCGACACTCTGGGGGCTTCTCTTATGCAAACGGATCACAGCCTCTTTTTTCTGCTTGAGTCGCGAGAGCTGGTCGAGATCGAGCTGATCACCCAGGCGGCAAAAAGGCGACGACTCGAAGACTTGCTGCCCGTTCGCGAATCGCTGGATACTATGATACGGACAGGCGATGAAACCGGTCAGGAAGTTGCATTCCTGGATGCGGATATTGCTTTCCACCTGCGGATTGCCAAGGTCGCCGGAAATCCTGTGCTTGCGACGTTTCTCAAGGCGGTCCTGGAATTGTTGCGGCCCCATCTGCTCGGCTCTTGCCAGTCTTCTGATCAGAGTTTGACCAATACCAATAGCTCGCATACCGCGATTTATCGCGCTCTCGTCGAGGGAGATGCAGAGGTTGCACGGCAAGAGATGCATGAACATGTCGGAATGGCGGCACGCCATCTGTTGGAAACCGGTGGATCAACTCAATGATCCTGAGAAGATCACATCTCTTGAAGACCGTGGCTTTTGTTCTCGGAATCCAGGCGATTGCTTCCCTCTGCGCTGCGACAGACAACCCCCATCAGCAGCAGTATCCAAAAGAGATCGCCCCAATTTTCGAAAGGCATTGCTTCAGTTGCCATGACGAAGATACGCAAGAAGGTGGCGTTCAACTGGATGACCTGAATGGAACCATCGATCATGCCGAAAAGGTAGCACTCTGGAAAAAAATTCGCGTGATGGTTGAATCGCGAAAAATGCCGCCCGAAGACAGCGAGGAACCGCTTGCGGAAGAAGAGGTAGCGAAGCTCGCATTTTGGATCGAGCAGGGGCTTGGCGTCGAGAAAAAGAGGTTGCAAGCCCTTGGTGGAAATCGACACAAGATCCGGCGATTGACGAATCGAGAGTTTAACCGTTCGCTCCTGGGTTTATTGGGCGCAGAGTCCTCTCGACTAGATTTCACTCAAGAAGAGAATATCCCCACCGACGCAATATCGAAGGATGGGTTTTCCAATGACGCCGAGGCCAACGCTTTAACGAAGACTCATTTGAAAACGTTCCGGAAAGCGGCCCTTGCCGCGTTGCAAAATTTCTCTCCTTACATCGAGAAACCAGCAGACCCACTCCACTATTTCTACAACGGAGAATATTGCTATACGTCCCGAGCGACTCAAGATCATGTGATGGATTTTGTTAAGAACGTTGCTCATCCGATGACGGAAGTAGAGTTTCGGAATCGCAGGGAAATCATGAAAATCAAGGGGAACTCTTTCCTTGACAGACCCCTGAACAAAGCCATCTGGAGCCCTGCGTTATTCCCCTTCAAGCCAGGGCCTTTGGTCGATTTTGATAACAACTTGCTGCTAGCGAATGCGTTCGCTTTTCCTGCAAGTCAAATGCATTCCAGGGGCGAGTTTAAGTTTAGAGTTCGAGTGCGGGGAAAGCCCGATGCCGAAGGCAACTTTCCGGAGATGAGAATCAAGGCAGGCTATTTCGATGTGTTTGCGAATAATTTCAAAACGTTGGATAGCGTTCGCCTCACAGCCTCGGAAACAGTTTATGAGTTTGAGGGAAATATCAAAGATTTTCCTTATTTGGACAGCGTCTCTCCAGCGCTAACCTATCGAGATGGCAATGTGCCCAAGCTGTCCTCTTTTAGCACGAATAATTGGTACGATTGTTTAGGCTCTTTTTTCATTGTTCTTGTTGAGAATGCCAGCCGACATGAAAAAGGTCTCTCGCTACAACCTGGACACGATCGAAGAAGCCTGGGAAATATCCACATTGGCTCTTTCAGTGAGATCATGGAGAAAGCGCGCACCAAAACACTTGCGAACTACTACATGAAGGATTCGGAGCTTGTGGAGGTTTTTTTCAAGAACCAAAAGGATTTGGCCGGCAAAGTTCCTGCGATCGAAATCGACTGGGCTGAACTCAGCTTAATCGATCTCCCCATGAACAACGCCGTTTTCTTTGAGTCCAAGGATCGGGGGGAGAACGAAACGTATGCAAGCCAGGTCATACAGCGTTTCCTACAAACAGCAACGCGAGGCTCTTCAGCCCCGGAGGATCTGCAAGGGTATCTCAATCTTTACAAAGATTTACGCGCGAAGAACTTAAGCTTTGAAGCTACGATTCATGAAATCGTGGCTTCCATTTTGATTTCCCCGAAGCATTTGTTTATCGGAGATTTGAATCCTCCTAAAGATAAACAATCGCAATCTTTACTGCTGGCCACAAAGCTTTCCTTTTGGCTGTGGGGATCTGAACCGGATCAAGAATTGATTGCGTCTTGTGAACAAGGACAACTACTTGACGAAGCCGTAATGAAAGCAGCGGTCGAGCGAATGTTTCAGGATGATCGCGCCAAAAATTTCGTCGACCATTTCGTATCAGAAATGTGGCACCTTGACCGTTTTGATCTGATCTCTGTTGATACTAAGCGATATCCTCGTTACGACCCGGAACTAGAGAGCGATATCAAAGAGCAGTTTCAGAGAACGATTCATGATGCTTTTGGAGTTCATGGTAGGGCAAGTATTTTATCCCTGATTGATGATGACCAACTCTGGCTGAATCGGAGGCTTGCGACGCACTATGGCATTGATTCTTACAAGGGAGATGGAGGGTTTGCCAAAGTAACATTGCCCGAGCAAAGCCCTTATGGTGGCGTTCTCACGCAAGCAAGAATCATGAAAATGAATTCGGATGGTTTCGACTCGCATCCTATCCGGCGAGGTGTGTGGGTCATGGACAAAATCCTCTTCGATCCGCCAGCGCCTCCCCCCAAGGTGTCTCCATTGAAGGAAGGAGGCGGCCTGATCAAAGCGAAGACGCTCAGGGAACGCATCGCGCAACATGCCCAGTCGGAATCCTCGTGCATGAATTGTCATCGAACCATCGATCCCTTGGGGTTGTCGTTCGAGAATTTTGATGCGGTAGGAAGTTGGCGCGACAACATCACA
>QIGM01000428.1 GCA_003230795.1 bacterium | reverse complement strand
CTTCCGCGAAATGCTCGCCTAAAGCAAAAAGGAAGCAATTCAGCTTCATCACGGAAATTGCAACTAGCGAGAGCCTTACTTTTCTCAATTGTACTCGGTGCTATCTGGTTTCTTTTAGGCCTTGGCGTAAACGCTCTTCTTCCAGAGGCAAGCATTCTAAGATTGATAGCAACTGCCGCCCTACTCATTCTCGGCGCAGTAATTCCAGTCTTCGTAATAACGCTAGTTGCCAAAGCCTGGAAGCTACTACTGAGAAACTCTACCTTTGCCACAATTTTCGGGCTGGCATTGTTTCTCTTCACTAGCCTCTCTGCCTACTTTTCTTCACCAATATCGGAAGTAGAACAGAGCCTTCGGCTTCACTACACTACATCACATGCAAGCGAACAATTTTTGAGTGTGGTTTTGCTACAGCCGGCGCTTAGTATTCCAGAGGATCCATCTTCGACCCCGCACTTCGTTCCACTCACGGAGTCTCCCAGCACTCTCCTTGCCATGCTTTGTTTTCTCTTATTTCTTGGCTTTAGACTGCAGAGAATTTTGCGAAGTCAGGGGAAGAGAACTGTGTGGTTACCGTTTATCTACGTCTCCGCTGTGTGGCTCGGAATACTCGTAGAAACGCTATTTTTTGGCGCTCAAGCTACTGAGAATATCATTTCATTTGGAATCGTCGGAACGGCACTGCCTAGCGCTGCGCTACTCCTTGGCGCTTTGAATTGGGGAGTTATTTTTCTGATTAGCGTGCTACTTACGACGAAAAACGGCTAACCCGTGAGGTTGAGCCAAAGCAACATTCCCATGTTGATAAACAACATGAAAATTACCGCGCCAAAAAAGATATTCTCCTGAATACGCCACTTCGCAGTCTGATCCTTTAAGTAGAGACGCAGCTCTTCAACCTGAACATCAAAATCATCGTATGGCGATAACGCACCTTGTTCCTTGATTGAATCTAGCTGCGAACGAATGGTACGCAACTGATCGTCTTGACGACTCTCTATGCGTTGCACGTACTCACCTAGCTCATTGAGCTTATCATCAACTTGAGCACCAGAAGCTCGAACTTGCTCAGCAAGCTCTCCGGATTCGCCGCCACTCTGCATGGAAGACATTCGCTCTTCAATGACACTCGTTAGTGACTCTTTCGCACTCTGGACAGAATCTTCAATTCGCTGCACTTCAGCCGCGACAAGCGTTTTCATCTCGTCTGAACTTACTGCGGTATCGCTCTCAACAGGAGTCGCTTGCGAAGTCATCGTAAGCGCAGTCGAGATCTCTTCGAGCTTGTTATAGAGCCAGGCAGCAAACGGATAGAGATCTTCTTTTCGCTCTACCTGATCTGGTGTGACGAAAAGGCCGTAATCTAGCACTTCACGCACATAAGCTACTTGCTTGGCCAGACTGTCGAGCTGGTCCAGCTCTTCGTTTTGATTTTGAGCAAGTAGGGCGATATCACCGCCTACGGCTTTTATGAGATCTGCGGCATAGCTAAGATCGCTCGCCGTTTGTGGTGAATTTTCTGCTAGGCCACCGGGAGGTACTGGCATCTGAGGATTTTGATTCTGGGTCATTACGTATTTTCCTCCTCGTTCACTCTCACGAGGTAGATTGAGTCCACATGCGGACAGCGTGACTAGAGATTAAGACTGCTTATTACGTCTTTAGACTCAGGGGGGAGAGCATTGGTCGCAGGTTTTTTCGGCTTGAGCGAGGCAATATTTGAGAAGAATCGAGAATTTCGACGTCTAGAACAAGCGGATTTACTTAGAATTGTTCGTCAGCCTGGATGCGGCGAGAGCGAATTACTGGGTCTGTGACTTGGGAAAAGGTAAATACCGCTCAATACTTGGGTCAAAATCAAGAGCGACGAAATAGCCCAGGAAGGCAACACAGCCATAGAGGGCAAGGGTCCCGCCCATAGTGGGGCCGCCGAGCTTTAGCACAGCTGGCTTCTTGGTTTCATTCCCCATTGCCTTACCCATGAGGTCGAGGTTCGTATAGGCATCAATCATCAGATGAGCGAAAAATCCTGTAAATGCAGCACTGGCGAGGAAGATTCGATCGTACCAAAAAACATCCCAGAAAAGTAGGTAGGTAAGCTGAGCCGTAATGATTGCGGCTGGAATGCTGTGCATGACACCGCGATGAACAGTGAACTTCTGAATTGCCCGCACGATTACTATGCGTGTGAAGAGATAGGAACAAACAACAACCAACACGATTCTTGCGATACCACCGCCAAGTAGTACGGGGAAATACTCGAATGCGAGGAGAGGAGAAACGGCGGCCAGTAAGCCGCCAAATTCGCGGGCAGACTGTCCGTTGCCGGCGTCAACGTTTGGTAAGATGCCTGCTACCGTAACTATCACAGCACCAAGCACGACAAGCTCCGGGGCGATATCGAATATCACCACACCAACTAGCGCGTACAATGCGCTTAGTACAAGCGAGACTGAAAAATGTGTTTGTTGTTCGGCCATGCACCTCTACTCCTGAGACCTCCCTCGAAATTAGCAATGTTCGCCCAAGTACAAAAGAGATAATTCACGCATCCCATGCGTGATATAAGTCGTCGGACTTTAAAACTCCCGGTTTTTGGTTAAGCAATGGTCATTGCTTGAGGATAAAGCGTAGCTACTCTAGTGGAAAAACCCCTAATCGGGGTTTTGCAGTATCTTGACGACTATATTCTTTATCTCCTACGGAGGGTCCGTATCAATCGCCACGGAGGCTTTTTTTTCTAGTTGAGCATCCATCTAAGCATGTAATGTTACTCTGCAATGGAAAGAAAAGCCTACGTGGCGCCTGAACGTTCTCCCTGAAGGGGACAAAAGCATAGTCATCACAAGATACTGTAAAAATCGATCAGATTTTTTCCATTCGGCAGGCAAGAGATTCCCATAGAGGCTAGAAAGCAACATGAGGTAATGGGAAATTTATAGTGTGATGACTATACACGATTGAGCACATTCCTCTGCAATTTCCTCAAATCACAAGCCGTCTTGCGCTTAGCTTGGCCGATGGATATAAAAACCGAAGATTGCTATGTTGAATGGACTATTCAATTTGCTTAGGCGAATAGCTATATTTTACAGACGTGATAATTCTACTTCGCCGCAGGATGACCGCATTTTAAGGTTTCCGGTGGTACTTGCTCTCCCAAGGTGCGCGATGAAAAAAGTCTCTCTTACTACGATTTCTGCTCTACCCCTATTCCTCTTTCCGGCCCTATTCTTCTTTTCGGCTTGCTCTTACCTGGGCGGAGATAGCACTGAGCCAGAAATAGCAGAGACGACTTCAAAAGAGGCTGGCGCACTAGAGAGTGCCGCCCCGGTGGTCGACACTGCAAAAGACGCCGCAGAGGAAGCTGCAACAAAGGCCGCAGCCACAGTCACTTCTTCCGCTGCCAAGACGGCTGAAGAAGTCGAAGCAACTGAAGAAAATGTTCAGACTCTTTCCTCAGTAGAAATACTTTGGCAGGTGCCAGGTGAGGCGGTCGAATTCTACT
>QIGM01000109.1 GCA_003230795.1 bacterium | reverse complement strand
GTCCCCGGAATTCATATTGCACTCACCGCATAACATGCAGCTTTCTATTTTTTAACGCATAACATTATATATTATGTGGTTGCTATATTTCTGGAATTGTTTTCTGCTAAACATATTGTGAAATAGAACCAAGAGGCTATCAAACGAGAATTCCCAAGTTCTCCCCCATAATATGGTTTGGCTTTCCTGCTTTTCCTAGTCATATGTATTGAATCTCATCTCTCCCGTTTTCCCGAAGAAGGTACGTTTAATGGAATGTTGGGCCTATTTCTCGGGAATTCATAGGTGTTCGCCGAACGATAAATCTCACTGGCGGGGATGGAGCGGAATCACCGTCCAGTGCAGCACCTTGTTCGTTACTCTTGCTATTCACCATCTCGCTTGAAATCATAATGTTCGAATATCGGCAGCTCACGTTGGGGGTCTTCTGATTTGAACTGTCCGCGATCAGTGTAGGCATGAATGCCCGGAGCAAGACCCAAGTGTCTTGCCCAATCGAGCATGATCTTGGCATTTGTCTCCGCCGTTGAAATCTTCCATTGCAAATCGGACTTTTCCCCAAGCAGTATCGCAAGTTCCTTATGAGATAACCGACTTGACGATCTCTCGATAAGAATGGTCACGAAAGCGGAAAACACGGGCCATTGAGAGACAGCGGAACGCGCAATTTCGATACGGCGCGTGGGATCGAGTGCGAACGTATGGCATAGGATAAACACAGAGATCGTTTGAGACTTCCGCGAGATAAGCTTCATTTCTTCCAGCATAGACAGAGCCTTGTACAAAGTGCTCCGATGTATTCCAGACCAATCAACAGGCTCGTTCTGCCGAACAGCTGATACTACACGAGTAGCCACCTGAACAACTGGGGCAAAGTGGATGGAAGGTACCATGACTCCGGATCTACGTCTGGCAAAAACAAGTGAACGGTCGCGAACCTGAGAACCAGCCTCGTACCTAAGCAGTTTCGATTTAGAATCGTGCAAGATTGCAAGATCAGCCACATCTAGCCATGTTGCAAGGACACGTGCATAGGTATCCCATGTTCGTGAAATGGCTGAGATATAGGGAAATTCCTCTCTCACAATTTCTACCAGTCCAGCAATTTGAAGCTCCCCTCGATCACGAAGCACCTTTAGTACGTGGTGCACACACCTGTTGCGTGGCAAACGATCCTTTAAATGTTCCCTGACGCTTGCGAACAGAACGTTATCGTCAGACGCATCGGGAAGAGATAAGGTTATCATCTTGTCTGTAAATCGTGCTAGTTGCAATAATCGAAGATCACGGGCCACATTCAGAAATGCGCCGTCAGACAATCCAGCTTTCTCTTTGAATTCAGGAATCTCAAACCCCGTGGGTGAAAGGCGCAAGATTGACAGTGCTTTCAGAATACTGCCAACTTGTGCTCGTAGTATATACACTTCCTCAACGGGTAGTTTTCCTGTATTGAGGTAATCTCGAAAGATATCCCAGTATATGTCGTATTTACTTCCCACCCTTGTAATCAGGCGGCGATCCACAAGAGATTGGACGATCTCAGGGCTAAATTCTTCACCTAGATCTGAAATGCTCACTGGTGCAAGTCTTGCGATCCTCCGAAGCGATTCCTCCTGCGCAGTGGTCAAACCCTGCAAATCCTCAAGAAAAAACTGCTCAACGTTAAGAAAACCGCGAACCATGTCCGATTGCACCACACCTGCTTTGCGTTGGTTCTTCACATGAGCGCATAGCTTCTTCAAGAGCCAAGGGTAACCTTGCGAGAATTCAGATAGGAGGAATCGTAGATCCTTGCGTAGCTTCGTGTGAAGTTCAGAGGATAGAAGGTCTAGCAGAGCATTTGTTTCCTTCTCAGAAAAAGGGGGAAGATGATAGACTTCACAACAATCAATGATGGTATCTCTCCACCGATAGGGAAATTCTCGAGTAAGACCGACCAAGTCTGTCTTCCAAGAGAACCCGAGCACCACGTTCGATCCTACATCAGCAACCTTAAGATTTAATTGGGCAAGCATAGACAAGAGATCAAGCAAATGAAAAACGTTCTCGAATTGGTCGAAGAATATAAATAGCAGCTTCTGCGCTGGTTCTAGCTGTTTCCCTACTTGAAGAATGGCACTGGAAGCTCCTTCGAAACCTCCAATCACTGGCGACTCCGTAACGTGGCCATCGAAATCGCCGAACCTTTTGAGGATATGCTCGACGGCCTGAAGTACGAAATGTGGAGATGACGCAGATCGCGAATCAAATGCCAGAGCATAATGCCCCATATTATTCAGGTGATTCACAGCTGCGAGAACCAGAGAGCTCTTCCCCCATCCTGAGTTAGCTTCAAAGAGTATGCTACGACTTGATGTCCTTTTTTCAACAACACTGATAGCAAATTGCTGGATGCGATCCAAGAACGTCTGGCGCCCAACAAAGAACTGTGGTGCTGCTGGAAATTGATACTCAAAGCAAGCTGAACTCCCTCTGACTTCAACAACATCTTCCATTGGCTCGATATCGGCAGTTGGCTTCTTGTGGGATTGATTTGGGGAGCAGAGGATCTCGAATTGTTGAGCTTCTGGCATGAGTTCTAGGAGATAGCCTTGGGTCTCCTTATCCAAAATAGGATTTCCGATAGAGTCGAAAATCTGAATTGATTTAGCGATGCCCGCACCAATAGGAATTAGGTACTGGAGCCAGAAAAAGCCCCTGTTGCTACACACTAGAACCCGGTCACCGAACGTTCCGTTTTCCTGCGGTATGTGATTCTGAATAATCCCAGGGGCAACGACTATATTGGAGGCAACTAAGGCGTCTAGGACAGCCGGTTCCTGGAGCAGTCGAACAGTAATCTGAACGTTGGCCTCGCAATTTTCGCGGTAGAACCCCATCGCATGACTGTTAATGCCGGGAATTGCAAGGAATAGCCCATGGGCTTTATTGTTATGGAACCACCGAGTCATGTATTTACCGTAAAATGTCTGAAGCTTCTCACAGTTAACGTCTGCACTGTAGCACTTGCACTCAGCGTAAAGAGGGACTCCAGCAATGCGTGCTTTTCCCTCAATGTCAATTTCCATGCCAGCGTGAGTGACATTCGGTTCATGGCGGTCGATTTCGTATCCACTATGCCTGAGCACTTGGGCGGCTATTTTCTCGAATAGCTTCCCTCGAGCATGTGACTTCGCAGAATCGCTATTGCCTTCAGCTACTATTTTCAACGAGTCCATTATGTGCCTGCTTTCTCAGCGAACATTAGTTATCTACTTTTCGTTCTCGTTGCACCATATATTTACATTTTTTTAAGAAAAATTTAAGATAAATACAAAAATCATTTTATGACTTTTAAACCACATTTTTTGCTACACTGAATCTACAACATTTCTATTTGCATAACATCTTTAAAAGAAGCACGTTGCAGAACTTTAAGAATATAACATCCCATTAAAGGATACTTGCATCCAATGTCAGATGTTCTTCCCAGTCCAACTCCATCAGTAATAATACCTTACTTCGTCAATCCACTC
>QIGM01000197.1 GCA_003230795.1 bacterium | reverse complement strand
ACCGGCGATTGCCCTCTTGTCGATCCACAGATCGTCGATAAGGTAGTGCATCAATTTCTAGAAGAAGACTTTGATTTCGTTAGCAACAACTTCTATCCGAGCTACCCATACGGCCTCGATGTACAGGCTTTTTCTTTCCGAGCACTCGAGAGCGCGTGGAAGAACGTGCAGGATACTGAATTGAGAGCCTTGGGGCCCTTTGCCATCTACTACCGGGCTGAGAGTATTTCCGCAGCGAATATTGCTTGTGAGACAAACTGCTCGCATATTCGCTTAGTTCTGGATTATCCGGAGGATTTATTGCTTTTGAATAGAGTGTTCGAAGAACTGTCTCCCGAGAACAAACACCTTATATCACTTGATGATCTCTTATTGCTTTTCTCCTCTAAGCCGGATTTGCTGGATTTAAACAAAATGCGAACGATAGTCCCACGAACGGCCGATATGAATTCATTTGATGAAATCCTACCGAAGAATCTAGTCCAGCTATCAGCAATTTAAAGCCGTCACCAAGCGGATTTTGCCGCGAACGCCTACTGAAGACGCAAATTTTATTACTTGGGAATACCTGGACATTGCTCACTCATCAATGCATTCCCTCCCGATCGGCTCCAAGCACAAAAATCCAATGGCAATGGGCAGCTCTCAGTATTTGTGCAATAGTGTCGAGCTGTTACTACAAACATGATTGGGAGCGAGACTTAGAAGACGAGGTGTATTCACCTCCTCTTCATCGCTAAAAGCTGTATGATTTCCGTAATCGTCCCTACACATAATCGAGTTTCTTCACTGAAGAGACTTCTCGATAATTTGGAAAGTCTCGCGCATGAGACGAATTTTGAAATTGTCGTAGTCGACAACAACTCAAGCGATACGACAAAATCTCTTGTCCAATCCCTTGGGGCAAAAGTCCGCTACGTTTTTGAAGGTAGTACCTCTTTCACTCGAGCCCGAAACACAGGAGCTGAAAACGCCCAGGGAGATATTCTACTATACTTAGACGATGACGTTGAAGTGCTGCCCGGCAGCCTCAGCGAAATCGCAGAATTCTTCACTTCCCGAAATAAGTGCGGCGTTCTTGGAGGTAAAGTCCTTCCTGAATACGAGGCGACACCACCACCTTGGTCGCTTGAACTTCAAGAGTCTTTTAACGGTTGGTCGCTTTTCGATCTTGGCGATACCGCGATCGAGACGCATGCAGTACCTGGCCCTATGATGGCAATCAGAAAAAAAGCGTTCGAAGAGGTCGGAGGGTTCCCATCCGATACAATCGGGGTTGAAACGAACGCCGATGCACGAACCTTCAAAAAACTTTACATCGGACCTGGTGACTATGGCTTCTGTCATCTATGCAATGAGAAAGGATATGAAACCCATTACTCTCCAAGCATTGGAGTCCGCCATCACATTTCCGAAGTTCGTTTCGGTCGAGAGTTCTGGCTTTCGCGACTAATCGGAGAAGCTCACTACCATGCCATTACAGCGAGAAAAATGCCCGGGTTGGAATTCCTCGGCGAGCGTCGCTTATTTCCTCTTATAATGAAAACGCTTCAGTTCAAAGCGAAAGCCATAATCGCCCGACTTTTTGATAAAGAGACTCCACTGTTAACCGAGGAAATGTGGCGAGAATACTATCGTGCTCGCCTGAATATGGAATTAGTTCTTCTTCGTAACCCTACACTCGTGGATTATGTTTGGGATCTAGGAATTAATGGAGTAGAAGACAAAGACTTTGATACGGTCATTAAACGGCTTCCTCCTGCTTATCGGCGATTGGCGCTAACCTAAATTGAGTTTATGAAAATATTGATCACAGGTGGTCTCGGATTTATCGGCTGCAACGCGGTAACGCACTTCGCATCGCGAGGCCATGAAGTGTTTGTTGTTGATAACCTAAGCCGAACCACTGCTAAACATAATGCCGCCTGGATGAGCGCCCATAATGTCGACTACTCCCACGCTAATATCGATCTTCAAGATCGAGACGAACTCGCACGATATTTTGCTGCGCATCGGTTTGACGCCGTTATTCACTTAGGAGGTCAGGTTGCTGTCACTACTTCAGTTGAATCTCCTATTTCAGATTTTGAGATTAACGCAGGCGGAACGCTCAACGTCTTAGAGAATGTTCGCAAATATTGTCCTGATGCAATTTTTATTAATGCCTCAACGAATAAAGTCTACGGTCAGCTAAAATCAATAGAGACTACCGAAGAGTCCGACAGGTATGACTTCCGAGATAAAGAGTTCAACGGCGTTGGGGAAACTCAAGCTCTAGACTTTTTCTCCCCGTACGGATGCTCGAAAGGCGTCGCCGATCAGTATACCTTGGACTATGCACGAACCTACGATCTACGAACGATTACTCTCCGCCAGAGCTGTATCTACGGTCCCCATCAATTTGGTATCGAGGATCAAGGTTGGGTCGCTTGGTTCATCATCGCATGCTTACAAAAAAAGCCAATCACCATTTACGGCAACGGTAAGCAGGTGCGAGACCTGCTCTATATCGGTGACCTTATTGCGCTCTACGAAACGATCCTTGAAGATCCTTCGAAAGCAAACGGTATGGCTTTTAATATCGGTGGTGGAAAAAAGAATGCTGTTTCTCTGATGGTACTCCTCAAACATCTTGAAACGATTCGTGGAGAGGCCATAGATACTAAATTCGGAGTAGGTCGGCCGGGAGACCAGAACATATTCGTATCGGATAACCGACTAGCTGAAAGCACTTTGGGTTTCCGCGCATCTACCTCCTGGGAAGACGGAGTCCTCCTGCTCTATCGGTGGTTGGAATCGCAAATGCATTTACTGGCTTGAAACTGATGTCACGTCTCTCCGGTTGTAGTCTTGCAAGCTCCGATATGCGACACGAGTAATTTGTAAGGAGTCTTGGTTTGAAGCTCGGCATACATGTCAGTAACACTCGCTCAGCGGGTGGACAGATTCAAGTCATGCTAATGATGCTTAGCGCTCTTCATCAAGCAAACATCGACTGGGAAATTTTCTTAATCAGTTTTCAAGAAGAGGAAGAACTAAGCAAACGATTCGCCAAAAACAATTGGAAACACGTTGATGTCTGCCAGTCGCTAAAACTACAACCTAGTCCAAGAGTAAAAGTAGACAACTCAGATGCTATTGCTAGTTTTCTGCGAAACGAACTCAATCTTGACCTACTCCTCTTGCCAACCTGGACCGACGGGGCTCAGAACTGGGGAGTTCCCTTTATCTTTACCGTTCACGACATACAACATCGGCTTCAACCGGAGTTCCCAGAGGTGTCGACCGGGAAGGAATTAGGAGCGAGCTGGAGGTGGAGAGAGGAATTCTTCAGCGAGAGCATCTCTGCCGCTCGTGCAGTATTAGTCGACTCTGAAGAAGGGAAGAGAAACGTTTTGGAGTATTACGACGCGTTCGATGAAAAAGTTCTCACCCTGCCCTATACTTTACCGCCTGATCTGATCAAGGAGCCGAGCGATAAGGAAATCGAATCAGTAAAACGAAAATTTGCTTTGC
>QIGM01000430.1 GCA_003230795.1 bacterium | reverse complement strand
TAATTATAAAGAACCAGTAAAAAACTTGTCAAATATCATTTTATTCGTGTAAACTCAGGAGATATACAGAAATTGCACAATCATTTGTTATCCGGATGCGGAACAGTAGCGAATAAATGACAGAGGTAAAGGCTTGAACGTAACCGATAGAGGCCAATACTCAGCAGCGCCATCAGCGCTTGGTTACATATACCAAGTGCGCTATGCGCTACTCGAGTCGCTTCGGCGTTTGCGAAAGGGACAAGACTTCGTCGTCGCAATTGAAACCCTGGACGATATCGTGTTCGAGCAAGATGGCGAAGCACCCGAACTGCTTCAGACAAAACATCATGTGAATAGTGCGGCCGACCTTACGGACGGCTCTCCCGATTTATGGAAGACTCTCCGTATTTGGTGCGAAGGAATTGAGGCCGATAGCGTTCCGTCGGGCACGCTTTACTTCTTGGTCACCACTGCCGAGGCAGCCGACGGTCATGCGGCTTACTATTTGAAGCCAGGCGAGAACCGGAACCCTGACATAGCGATGGAACGGTTGAACTCAACCGCGAGCTCCTCCACAAGCCAAGCAAACGCTCCAGCATATCAAGCATATCGAAGGCTAAACGAGGATCAGCGAAAGAAGCTACTCCAGAATGCTTTCGTGGTAGACAACGCACGACATATTGCTGATCTTGATTCGGAACTCAAGGAAGTGTCCTTCGGGTTTGCTCAAAGCAAGTTTCTCGATTCATTTCTACAGCGCATCGAAGGGTGGTGGTATCGGCGGGCAATCCGCCACCTGATAGATGACAACGCGACGCCGATTCTGAGCGAAGAACTCGACTCTGAAACAGCATCTCTGCGCGAGCAGTTTAAGGAAGAGAGCCTGCCGATAGACAACGACATCATGAGTGCAAGCGTAGACGCTTCTGGCTACCAAGACCGGCTCTTTGTTCACCAACTGAAATTGATCGAGGTTGGCAATACTCGTATTTTTCACGCGATCAGAAATTTGTACCGAGCCTACGAGCAGAGATCGCGGTGGATGCGCGAGGACTTGCTTTATATCGGCGAATTGGGTCAGTACGAAGATCGGCTCGTTGAAGAGTGGGACATCCTTTTCCAACAAATGCGCGATGAGCTTGGTGAAGAAGCAAGCGAAGAAGCAAAGAAAACAGCGGCCCAAACGCTATATAAATGGGTCGAGACAGGTTCACACCGAGGGATTAGAGCGGGTGTAACTGAACCATCAATTCCACGCGGTACATACCAGTTGCTTTCCGATGCGCAGCGCGTCGGCTGGCATCTGGATTTTGAAGAGCGCCTCCATCGTTTGCTTGAAAATCAGGAGGCGGCACCATGAAAACCTGGTTAGCCCGCCCGAAGGAAGAGGCGTATCTTTTCAATCCGGCATTTTGTTGCACCACACTATCAGTGGCGATGCAAAGCTATGCAAGTGTGAAGGACGAAGGCGTGCCCTTCCCTCTGGCGTTCATGTTTCTTCCGATTGTTTTGCATAAACCAACCCGTGAAAGCCTGCCGCCAAATATACGAACCTCCATGGCAGCATGGATACAAGAGAATTCAGAGGCGCGAGTCCTATTTTACGAAAGGCTTGTTTCCCTAAAGCCGCATACGAGAGAAGCCATTCAGTTTGGAATGTTGCTTGATTGGATCGTACCGAGAAACGGCGGTTTACTCGAAACGACACTGACCAATGCTGATGTCGCGCGAACAACCAGGACGCTTTCTAATGAAGCGCGCGAATGCGTAATGCGCGCCAAATTCGTGGGAAAGTGGTTCGCGAAAGCCGGTGCCACACACACCGCTATGGCGTTTTGGGGAGTCCGACCATGAGTTTTCAAGTGCTTGATATTGTCTTGTACAGTTTCAACCAGGAACAGCGCGTCCTTTCGCTCAAACCAGGACGCCTCAACATTATTACGGGTTCCTCCAAGACGGGAAAAACAGCCCTAATTGAGATTATGGATTATTGCTTCGGTGCCTCGGAATGTGGGATACCGGAGGGAATCATTCGGCAAACTGTCGAATGGGTCGGCGTGCGCCTTCTAGTACCCGAAGGACAGGTGTTTGTTGCACGGAGGTTACCACTCAACGGACAGAAAGCCTCTTCCGATGTATTTTACGCAGTTGGGAAAGAAATAGCCCTTCCTGACTATTCATCTCTGGCCCAGACAACGAACCCCAAAGCACTCGAAAGACTTCTCACAACGCACGCTGGCATATCTCAAAATATCCATGAACCGCCACCTGGGCAGACCAGGCATCCGCTCATGGCAAATATTCGACATGCCCTTTTCTATTGTTTTCAACAGCAGAGCGAAGTCATCAGCAATCGTCATCTGTTCCATAAGCAAAGCGAGCAATGGATACCGCTGGCCATTAAGGACACGATGCCGTACTTCCTTGGCGCGGTTGATGATGAGCACGTTGCGAAAATGGCGGAATTACGAAGTCTGCGCCAAGAGGCTCGTAGCCTGGTGAGAAAACTAGCCGAACATGAAGCGGTACGTGGTAGCGGTATTTCTCGCGCGCAAAGTTTGATTTTGGAGGCGGTCGATCTCGGGCTTCGCCCTTCAGGAACGATAACTGAAGGATGGGAAGAGAGCGTGGAGCTTCTGAAAGACATTAGTTCCAGCCCTTTACCCGACGAAGAGAGAGAGATTGCTGACGAAGGTGATGAGTATGAGCGACTCCAGGAGAATCGTCAACAACTCACACACGACCTTCGCCGAATCAAGGATCAACTACTGGCCGCGCAGGCGCTGTCATCAGAGCGTCAGGGCTACTCCCGTGAGGGAGAAGCCCAACTGGCTCGCTTGCGTAGTATTCAGCTTTTTGAAGATCAAGAATCTGCGGATCATAGCTCGTGCCCTCTTTGCCAATCGCGATTGGCTGACAACCAGATCCTCCCTTCCATTTCAGATCTGCGAGAATCGATAACAGAATTAGAAACGCAGATTCGCTCAGTCGAAGAACGTTCACCGCAAATGCAGCAAGTAGTCCGCACGCTGGAGGATCGTCTTGAGGAAGCCCAAGGCAAACTTCGAGAAAACCGAGAATCGTTAGAAGCCCTGCAAGCATCGAAGCAAAGGCTTCAAAAGTTGCGAGACCGCTCTTCTAGACGGGCGCATGTTCTAGGGCGAATCGGCCTTTACCTTGAAAGCCTCCCGCATCTCGAAGATACAAGCGAATTGAAAAGTGCCATTGCGGTCCTCAAGGAGCAAATCGCACAGCTCGAAGAAGAATTGAGTGACGAGGTCGTCCAAGACCGCATCCAGTCTTTCCTTTCAAACCTCTCACGGGACATGAGTGAATGGGCACGCGAGCTTCGCCTGGAGCATTCCGAACATCCACTGCGCCTTGACCTAAAGCGGCTTACTGTGGTAGCGGATGGTGATAATGGCCCCATACCTATGGAACGTATGGGAAGCGGTGAGAATTGGGTTGGTTATCACCTGATTGCACATTTTGCGCTTCACAAGTGGTTCGTAGGACACGATAGGCCGGTTCCGCGATTCCTATTC
>QIGM01000256.1 GCA_003230795.1 bacterium | reverse complement strand
CGGGCGATGTTCCTATCGCTGGAGACTACGACGGCGACGGTGTTCCCGATCTGGCGGTTTGGCGACCGTCAAACGGCACTTGGTATATCAAGACTTCGATGACGCAATATGCTGCTTCTGGTGCAATCGTTCTTCAATTCGGACTGCCCGGTGATAAGCCTCTTCGGAACGACTACGATGGTGACGGACGACTCGACGTGGCCGTTTGGCGTCCGAGCGATGGGAGTTTCTACTATGTCAGATCCGCTGATGCACAGGTTGTAGTTGAGCAGTTTGGGTTGAGCGGAGACGTGCCGATAACAAGTGTTCTAGTCCAGTAAGGTCATTTGTGGCTGAGAAGCTTAGAGCTATTTGCCAGCAAAGCCTGAGTACCTGAGGCTCGCCACTATTCTGGTGTTTTTAGTGTGTTATATGTACAATAATATCAATATGTTGTGATTATTATTCCCGAATATTTCATTGATATTTTGGGGATTTTTGTGCTATATTTATTAGTATGAAGGAAAGAAAAGCACATGAACTGCTTGGTTGCATGCGGCCTGGTAAGGTCTATCGCCAAGCAGATCTGCGGGAGCATTGGCCTAATGCGAGCCACGATCTGAAAGCCTTGCTTGAAGAAGGTGAAGTTCGGAAAGTGTCTGCTGGTCTTTACTATCGCCCTAAGAAAACAAAATACGGCTCCATAGCACCGGAAGACGAAGAGTTAGTCAGCAACTTTCTCCGTGATAATGACTTTCTCTTACTTGATGTAAATCAATATAACTCCCTTGTTTCCGGACTAACTCAATTATCAATGGGACCAAAAGTATTAAACCGTAGGCGTCATGGATATTTCGAACTTGCAGGATTTCCATTTGATTTTCGAGTGAGACGCGATTTTCCAAGGAAGGTTACAAAACCATTCTTGCTGGTTGATCTATTAGATAATGTAACACAAGCAGAAGACGGCACGCCGATCAGAGAGCGAGTGCTGCCTCGCCTTGCTGAATACGACCCAACAGAACTGCTTCGTACCGCTGCGATGTACGGAAACAGAAGTACTCAAGCTTTTCTTAGAGAGGTGCTTGAGTAATGAAAAGGAAGTTTCTTCACGAGCATATTGGAAGCCCGGAATACTTAGAGCATCGATCTAAAATGTTCCCTAACGAGCAAATTGGAAGCCTTGGAAAAAATGAGGCTTTTCTACTTTCAGACTCAGCGACAAGACAGCGGCACGAAGAGGAATATAACAGCAAAGCCCCGATGTATTATCGAGACCGGCCCGCTTTTGGAGACATATTGAGCGGAATGAAACACCGACTCTCCGAATTATAGGAAAAAAACGGAATGCCCATTTTCTTTACCGCGGATCACCACTTTGGACATTCAAACATCATTAAGTTTGAGAATCGGCCCTTTTCCGATGCAAACGAAATGGATGAGACTCTGATAAAGAAGTGGAACCAAAAAATCGGCCCCAAAGACCAGGTGTTTCACCTCGGAGATGTTTCTCTTCGTAGACCGGAGAAAACTAAAAAAATTCTCGATAGATTGAATGGTAAAATTTACCTAATACGAGGTAATCATGATAAGAGCGTTCTAAAACCCATTTGTAAGGATAGGTTTGAATGGATTAAGGACTACCATTTCATGAAAGTACCAAATGGCCCTGCAATAGTTCTTATGCACTACTGCCTGCGTGTTTGGGAAAAAAAGCATTACGATTCCTGGCACCTATTTGGGCACTCGCACAGTAATCTTCCTGAGGTCGAGGGGGAGCTCGCGCTTAATGTTGGTGTTGATTGTTGGGAATATTCTCCAGTTAGCTTCGATGAAATCAGTTCTCGGATGGAAGAAAAGCTTTCTACCTGGGAGGAACGAAAAAGAAATCGACAGGTGGAGTAAAGTCAGGAAAGAAGTTGATATGAGTGATGGCAAGATTGTGATTGAGCTTGATCCGGTTGAGTGTGGTTTAATACTGAAATACGGGACTCCGTTTGAAGATGTAATCAAGGTCGTGGAAAAGGGTATAGCAACAAGCAGAAGTGTGAGACTAACAACTGACAAGTATTGGCTTGAGCTTCTTATTGGAGATTTATCCTATTCAGCTAACAGAGCAAAGACTGACGCGGTATGGGAAGAGCTTGATGCTCTTTGTTGTAGACTTGAGAGTGAATGTAGTCCAGTGGCGGCTTATAAGGGGTAAGTAAATGAGCGTTTGTTTCCTGTGTACTGCCAAAAGAACTTAGGTGTAAGAGTGATGAAAAACAATATTCCGAAAACAAAGAGCTTACCACTTATTTTTTGGGCTTTCTTGCTATCGCTTCTTGTTGCTACTCCGCATTGTTACTCGCAATCCTTGGATGTCATCAGCCTCGTTGCAGGTCGAGAGACAGTTGTTTCTAGTGGAGCTTCTCCGAGAACATTACGCCTAAGCGCAAGTGGATTGAGGTCTTACTGCTGCGGTGCGACGGCAGATAATACCGCCGTTGAGCACGTAGGTGTTGGCATAGTGCAGCCACCATCTGGGGTTGGAGTTCAAACTTTTCGTGGCTCTGTGGAACCCAGAATAACGTTCGAAAATAATACTGTGGAGGCAGCTCGTTTGTGCTTCGAAACGCCAAGCGATGCACTCTTAGGTATGACGCTTCAAGCAGCTGGAGACGGGACGTCTTTTGAGAACCTTCGAGTCAGATGCGATGAAACTAGTCTTTACGGTGGGTACAATGTTGCGGCAGCAGATCTTAATTTTCTAGAGTTGTCGAATATAGCGGACGCAAACATCAATATCACAGTGAGGTTTGGCAATTCTCGAACTGGAGACACGGATATCGTATTTAGACAATTAACGTTGGGGCCATCGCAACGTGCTGACCTCGACATTCATTCGAATGTTGAGACAGGAAGTTTTGGCGCAATGCGAGTGACTCATGATGGGCCTCTTGGGAGTATGACAGCGAGCGTATCTCAATACAAGATTACTTCAACTACTCCGTTGAATTTTGACCTGATTGGAAGAGTTCCATTCTCGACAAGAGACAAGGAATAGTTCTTAGATGTAGTGGTCACGAAGAGAGAGCAAAAAGCTCCCAAACAAAACGACTGATAAGAGAAATTATCGGTCATTTCGTCAATTATTTCAAGTGGTTAGTGACCTTTGGCTCTTCTGCGGTTTTGGATCAAAATGCTTGTCTTGCGAACTCATTTTGCGAGTGTTCTCCTTCCGGCGTATGTTTCACCAAGTATTGGAGAAATCATATTCAGCGCAGGAAATAAATGCCGTCGAGCAAAACGTTTGGCTTCTATACAACTGTAGCCTCAATCTCAATGATCGTAATTCTAACGATCATACTACGGTTCAGCAATCTCAGTGGAACATACTTCCATCCGGATGAGGAGATTACAACTGGCGTAGTATCGAACATGCATGCTTCTGGCAGCCTAAATACAAATTGGAAGCACGCCAATCTGATTTCTCTCTTCAACTATAATCAGTATAATTTTTCATCATATATGTATGCAAGTCTAGCCTTCTACACTGCATACCGTAATT
>QIGM01000297.1 GCA_003230795.1 bacterium | reverse complement strand
GCTGTCTGTACGCGGATTCCAGGTATTGTTGAAAAAATATTTGAAAAATGCAGGGTTGTCACAATCTGTCACTCCTCATACTCTTCGTCATTATGCCGAGTCTCGGATTATGCCGAATTGATTTACTAAATCCTTCTATTTCAAGGCTTTAAGTCATTTGAATTCGGCATAATCAGAAGCTCTTTAAAAAGGTTAAAAGTTGATCATCTGCTCTGTAACGACCTTTCTGCACTTTCAGTGGTACCATCTTTTCAAGTAACTTTTCTTTAATTGACAGATTTGCATCGAGATAGATCTGTGTTGTTTCATAAGACTCATGACCAAGCCACAGGGCAATCATTGAGCGATCAATTCCGGCTTGGAGCATTTCCATTGCTGCTGTGTGACGAAGAACGTGCGGTGAAATCCGTTTGCGTTTTAGAGAGGGACATTTCTCTTGCGCAATAGCAGCATATTTCGCCACTAAGTATTGAACTGAATCACTACTTAATGGGCCACCCCGTGTACTCGGAAAAAGCGGATCCGCCGGTTCATAGTCACCTTCCTTGAGCCAAGCTCTCAATACCGCAATCATTTGTTTCATGAGGGGAGTACAGCGATCCTTTCGACCTTTCCCCTTGCAGAGAATATGTGCTCCAATGCCTAACACCACGTCTTGACAGCAAAGACTAGTGAGTTCTGAAACCCGTACACCCGTTTGAATCATTAGCATAAGAAGAGCATGATTACGACGACCTATCCAAGTTTTACAATCCGGTGCTTCCAAAAGAGAATCAATTTCAGGACGGTCAAGAAACTCAACGATCTTTTTTTCGTATCGCTTGCTGGGGATCGCCAGAACCTGTTGTATAAGTTCGATATGCTCTGGTACATATAGAGATATGTAACGAAAAAAGGAATGAATGGCTGCTAATCGCTGGTTTCGGCTCCGCGCACTTACACCACGATCTTTTTCCAAATGATTGAGGAAATCGCTGATAAATCGGGCATTCAGATCACAAAACTCCAGGACCACGGGAAACTTTTTTAGTCGCTGTTGTGCATACTTCAACAACATGCAAAAGTTATCCCGGTAAGATGCAATAGTATGCTGGCTCGCACGCCGTTGATTGATCAGATACTCGGTGAAAAACTCTTGCAGCAATGATGACATGGTTCTTGAACTCTTCATCTCAGTCCTCCTAGATGTTTTTCCAAGCGAGCGGCTGCCAATCCAATTAACTCTGGGACCGAAGAAAGGTACCAATAGGTATCGGATGGTTTGGTGTGACCAAGATAGGTTGAAAGAAGAGGAATGAGATTTTCAACATTTACTCCCTCTCGATACCATTTGATTATGGTTTTCACTGCGAAGCGGTGCCTCAAATCATGAATTCTCGGACCGTGGCTGTCTGTGGGCTTTCTGAGACCGATCATATGGGAGAGGCGAATAAATACCCAGCGGACCGCACACCCTGTTAAGCGTGTGCCTTGATCAGACAGTAAGAAACTGGATACTTCACAGTTTGGATAAATCTGATCTCGCAGTTGGGCATATTCTCGGAGTACATGAAGCGTCGATCTATGAACCGGAACCAATCGTGATTTGCGAAACTTCGTCTGTCGGATACTGATAATTCCTTGAGTAAGATCCACATCTTCTCGGGTAAGAGCGGTGACCTCACTGATCCGCATACCCGTCACAGATAAAAGTCCAAATACGGTGTAGTAGGTATGTCTGCGTAATCCATTTCCGGAGTTGAGAGAGTTGCAAGCTTGGAGAAGTTTTGACACCTCTTTATCACTGTAGATATATGGATTGCATCGATGGTATCTATAAGGCAATATCCCGTGTGGAGGCACTTCATTCCGTGAGTCCATCGCCTTCACATACTGAGCAAATCGGCGGATTACGCTTAAACGGGAGCCCCAGTAAGCTTGGAGAGTATTTTTAGGTGCCTTTGCCCAGAGCAGAGCAAGATTGGTTGTAATGTATGGAGCATTTTCACGTTCCATGAAATCTGTAAAGTCTTTTAGCAAAGACTCCGTATCTCTCAACTTGAATCCCAGTGCATGCCGCAGATTAATATATTCTTTTGCCTCCTCTTTTAAACTTTTCATAGCGCACCTCCCGCAAAAGATGAATCAGGCCAGGGTTGGACGATTGTTTCTAATTTCGCTAAATCCACCTTTGCATAAATCGCGGTTGTGTCGATTTGTCGGTGTCGTAAAATCTCACCAATCTCAGGAAGAGTAGCTCCTTTCCGCAGACATTCCGTGGCCAGCGTATGGCGAAACAGATGAGCTCCTTTATTTGGTGGATTCAATCCTGCGTGTTTGAGTGAAGAGCGAACAATTGTACTAACCGTTGAGGAATGACCTATTGGCTTTAACGGAGGTTTCGAACAAATAAAAAGCCTGCGAGTTGAACATGCAGGCCTTCCCTTTTTCAAATAAGCAACTAAGGCCTCACCAACATCTACCGGAAGCGGGAATCGGCTTCGTGTGGCGCCCTTGCCGCGGACAACAATCTCACCGTGTTCCCAATCGATGTCATCAAGAGTTAGGCTGACGACCTCAGAAGCCCGAAGTCCAAGTCGCGCTAATAGGAGTAAGATTGCATAATTGCGAATTTTTAAAGGTGTATCCCCTTTGTTGTGCTCGAGCATGTTTTCCAATTCTTGAGAAGATAGGTATTGGGGTATGCGAGCGTGCTCCCAATTTGCAACCGACGGTACGCAAGAAGCTAAATCTACAGTAATCCTTCCCCGAAGTAGAAGAAATCGAAAAAAGGAGCGAAGCGAACTGACCATCAAACTGTTTTCAGCAGAGCTGTGTTCATTAGCATATTTTCGAACAAACTCCATAATATTCTGTGCACAGACAGTTTTAAGATTGATTGGCTTTGAGATGAAGAGATCTAAAAGAAAACAGCGAACGCGAGGTATATAGTTGGAGATTGTTGAAGACGAAAGTCCCTGTTCCTCAATCAGATAGTGATTGTATGAACTCAATAGTGTTTCAATTTCATTCTCATATACCTTTTCTGGCTCAGGAGGTGGAATACATCCGTGGCTGCGTAGTACCTCAAAAAGAAATTTCAACGTTGCTATCTCCCCACGCTCGATCATAGATGTCTGCTTTGAACGGTGTTGAATGAACCGTTCTATTTGGGGTTGATTTAGATTGCATAGCTTGATTTTTTTCTGAATCAACCAACGATTGAGTTCACCTATTACAGTAAACCGCGAGCGCAAGTACCTCTTCGGGTACCCTTTTTCCAGAAGCGCTGTTGCAAGTTCATCAATAAATGTTCTTAACGGCTCCTTTCTCAGATCTTGTTCTGTTTTTTTGCGATAATAGATTTGATGTGTCATGGGTTCCTCCTTACTAATATTTTGGCAATATCAGAAGGAGAAGCAATAGGATTATGCCGAATTTAAATGACTTAAAGCCTTGAAATAGAAGGATTTAGTAAATCAATTCGGCGTAATCCGAGACTCGGCATAATGCCTTTTATGCCGAATTCGGCATAATCGTCATACATTTGCTACGATAAGTATCGA
>QIGM01000097.1 GCA_003230795.1 bacterium | reverse complement strand
AGAAAAAAACGGACTGCAGCATTTTCAGTTTACAGAAGTATTCCGCCGCGAGGCATCTCAAGGCGAACTGTTTTTCCCGTTCGATGGCCATATTACCGAAAAAGGTCATAAACTTTTTGCGAATCAAGTAGCGACCGTACTAAAAGCCCACTTCCCAACCTGCCCGACAAAGAGCTTATCGAATTAGCAACAGCGTATCTCTCCGGAAACAAAAAAGGCTCCCCGCACAATCGAAATCGCACGGGAAGCCTCAATCGAAATCGAACCAATTATTGTCTATTCGACTCCGGCAAGTTATTGAACTTGGACTCACTGAACGAAACACTGTTCGCTTTAAACAGAGCGATTCTATCAATCGCGTGTCCGTTCGAGCGACCTGAAATCTCGATACTGTGAGTTCCCTTGGAAAAGTTTCGACGGATTCTCTGTGGGTCGTGGTCTTTTGTAACTGAACGCCAGGTCCACTTGCCTTTGTTGTTTTGGTAGACCTTGGTCCAGCCATTAATTTTGAACTCACCGCTCACATTGCTACCACCGATAAACTGCATCCAGTTGTCGTTGTGCTCGGTGTTATCATTTCCTTTCGCGATTCTACTTCTCCAGCGGAATTCGTAGACGCCCGCGTTGTTGATTTTGAACGTATAGCGAATCTTACCATTGCCGGGGTTATTGAAGTGGTTGGGACCACTCCATTCGTAATAGCTATTTCCTTTGAAACCAGAAATGCTGGTCTTCTTACTCCAACCAGAGGCGGCAGGTCGACTTTCTACTTCAAACAGCACAATGCCATCCTTTTCGATGAAAGCTCCTGAACCACTACCGCTCGATGATGATGACGAGCTGCTAGAAGAAGAGGACGAAGAAGAAGAACTCGAAGAGCTACTACTGCTTGATGAAGAGCCTCCTACTCCATCACAACGAGCATTGCCACAGATGCAGATACTGTTGTTCTTCTGACTATTCTGGCAGTCAGACGCGCTACTTCCATAAATGCTCTTGCACTGTGAAGTTGTGTTGCACTGATCACCCGAGCTTCCTGATGAAGAGCTAGAGCTGCTAGACGAACTCGATGAGCTTGAACTTGAGCTGCTAGAACTACTTGAGGAAGAAGAAGAGCCGCTTAGCTGATCGCAGCGGTTCCTTCCACACATGCAGATACTCTTGTCGGAGCGGCTGTTCAAACAATCATTGGCTTTGCTGCCGTAGATTGCTTTGCACTGCGATGTGAAGTCACATTGGTCGAGTGTTCCGCCTGAAGAAGAACTTGAGGACGATGACGAAGAACTCGAAGAGCTACTAGAGGACGAAGAGCTGCTTGAAGAGGAACTTCCTAGCTCATCGCAACGCTCATTGTTGCAAAGACATACACTTCTGCTTGAACGACTATCAAAGCAGTCATTCGCTGAGTTTCCGTAAATGCGCTTGCATTCAACCGTGCGGTTGCACTGATCCTCTGTCTCAGAACTCGTATCTTCATCGCAAGGACTAGAGCCGCAGAGGCAAATACTTGAGTCCGAGCGGCTGTTAAAACAGTCTGTGGCTTGGCTTCCAAAAGCGGCCTTACATTCCGATGTGAAATCACACTCATCGGCACCGCTCACTGCTGCGATTTGCGCCTGAGCTTTTGGAATACTAAACGCGCTTACAGAAGTAACATAGGCTAAGCTGCCGTCTGCTTCTGGAAAGGCTCGAAGCAGTGAGAAGGCACCAGAGTTAGAACCTGCGAGCAACATGCCGACAAAATTAGAACCTACTGCACTATGTGCGGCGAAGGCGTTTGTTTGTTTCTCACGTGCGAGTGTCGCACTAGAGATGAAACTGTTTCCAGCCGGATCAACGAATTGAGCGTCTAAAGTCTCTCCCTCTTCATTGCCGAGGAAGTTCACCCAATTTGATGCGCCAAGAAAAGTGTTGAGCGAGAGAAGGAGGCTGCTAACGGCACGTGTTTCTTCTGACGGAGGTTGTGTTGCGTACGCCCACCTTACTGCAGATATTCCAGCAGCGGGATGACCGTAATAAATGCTTTGCGCAATAAAACCTGGTGTTTCGGCAGTGCAGTTGATTCTTGCATGGCCAAGGCTTTGAAGCGGTAACACTGAGTTTACTGAGATATGGTGCTGACCGTAGGCCGCGACTTCAGTCTCTTCGCTAAGAACGCTCGCGCCGGTTTCGTTTGAGAGTTGGGCAGCGAGAGTTTGGGCGCTAGGCGAGAGAGAAGCCACTTCAATCCAGTTTAACGCTGGGTCAAATGTTGAAGTTGGTAGCAGGGCGGTATCACACGTTGCTCCCTGTGATGGAAGCACAATCGCATACTCGGAACCGTCGCTGCTCTGACCAAAACGCGTGCTAAATGAGACAATGTTGGAGTCTTCGTTATCGGTGACAACTTTGTAGAGTCCGATTTGCTGACCGAAAGGATGGCCAAGTGCGATATCTCTGCGCTCCTTGGCTCCGAGCTGTTCTATTCGAACCGACTGTTGAGCGTCTGGGCGTCCATCTATACCGTGGACTTCAACAAAAAGATCCGCGGGCTTATTTCCTGCGTTAAATAGTGTTAGCCAGTTTGAGACAGGGGCAGCATCTCCATCGGGATTAACCGAGTTATAGATCCCCGCAACTTTTTCAAGCTCTGCATTGGCAGGTCCGTCTTCAGGAAGAACCGCTGGTGTCGTCATCACAAGCTCGACCTCGCCACTTGGGCGAAGTCGGTACATTATGGAGTGGCACCGCAAATCCCCGCTTGCGCTCGCTCCGTTTTCGCTAGTGATCGCGAAAGAGCCATAGGCATCTTTGGTGACTGCCTCGGAAAGTATTAGATGTCTTGTTCCGAGTCCTTCAAACTCCAGCCCGATCGAGTCGACCGCCTGGCCGGCTTGATTTCTGACTTCGACAGTAAAGCTTTCGCTACCCTCAGTGAACTTGTGACACTCGATCACAGAAGTGAGTGACTGAAATCCATTCCAAAAACCAAGAATCTCATTGGTTTCGTTCGCCTTAGCGATTGAAAGGCTTGTAGAAAGACTAAGTACTAGACCTAGTAGCAACGCGGCAGAGCGTTTGATTTTCACGATTTTACTCCTTATTTCGGGGAAGTTTGAAGGTTTACTTGCGCCCTTGTTATTCACTCAGGCTCGAGATGACAAGCTCAATTATGTTCGACGCTTCATCGTACTGAATATGCTCAAGAAAATTTTTCGAAATTAAAAATAGTTAAGACAGCCTTAAGTGAGAAGAACTACAGTTTGAAAGTCGGTAATAATTTAGTATGTAAGTACTCGTTAATTTTTTCGACAATAAGAGCCTACGGTTGACGACTGAACGTTCCCCACATGACTATCAATAAAAACATACGAAAACTTACGGAATACAAGCCGCCGCTCGAAGGGCGTAGTAGCGGGGAGTATCTGCTGCTCGACTTTAACGAGCGAACTACTCCGGTAGGAATAGAGGTGCGTCGCGCGCTAGAGTCTTATCTACAGACTGATTCTCTACAACGTTATCCTGAGTATGGAAGGCTCGACGCGCTCGTCGCTGAGTATGCAGCGGTATCTGAAGATAACGTGCTTGTAACGAATGGTTCGGATCAGGCGATCGATATAATATATCGTTCAGCGTACGATACTGGCGCGGAAGCCATTGTTCCGGCTCCTAGTTTTCCGATGCTCTCTCACAGTGCTGAGCTTGTAGGGTATACACTACACTCGCCTGCCTATACGCTCGAAGAAGGATATCCACTGAAGGAAGTCCTTTCATTAATCTCTC
>QIGM01000523.1 GCA_003230795.1 bacterium | reverse complement strand
CGAGGATGAACTTGAAGCTTTATCAGATTTGCTGAAGCAACTTCTAGAACGTCTGAGCGCCCAAGAATGGGAAACGTTCTCAGAATGGAAAGAAGTGTGCTTACTAAACTCAGCGATTGAGAAATTCCGTATCGAGATAGAGCGAAAGACGGGTTCGCCGGCGAAGCCCACGACTACTGGCTTCCGAGAGTATGCACTAAACCGGATCAAGATCGCAGCACACGCCGCCGAGGTGATAAAGGCTGTTGATGCGGAGATTCCAATGGTGCAAGAATCTGTGGGCAGCATAGGAGCGAACAAGGGAGACCTTGAGTTACGGACTGAATTTAAGTTTCAGAACGGTGCAGTCACTGACGGTGAACTCAATAAGCTTAAAGGGGTAAAGAAAGGATCTCAAAAGCAGTTCACAAAGAAGGTGCGTGATATACTGGCGCACGTCTACAGCGATAGCCTTTTTCAGCACATTGCGGGCCTTAACGAAGTTGAAGATGTTGAGGATATTGAGACGGTATACGAGCTTCTACTCTTCAAGCGGTATTTTTCTCTCGAGGGAAACCGCTATACACCCTCAAGCGGTGAATCGTCGATGGTCATGCTCCATAAAGAGCTTGAAACAGAAAAAGAGGTTTACATTCTTGATGAGCCAGAGCGGAGTCTTGGTAACGATTATATCAGTGACGTCATTGTCCCGCTCCTCAACGAGCGGGCGCGCACAGGGAAGAAAGTTTTCATTTCTACGCACGATGCAAATATTGCCGTGCGGACACTTCCTTACAGCTCCGTTTACCGTTGTCACGGTCCTGATGGATACGCGACTTACATAGGGAATCCTTTCTCGAACAATCTCATCAATCCTGAGGATGTAGACGATGTGAAGGATTGGAAAAAGGTGAGCATGAAGACTCTTGAGGGGGGTGAAAAAGCATTTGGAGAACGAGGTAAAATTTATGGAAACACTTAAGGCCAAAGTAGAACAAGAAGACGAGAGGCGCTTCATCCGTATTACGAACGATGAGGCGGAAATCAAGATACCCCTCACAGAGAATAATTCGAATGCAATCAAGAGTGCTTTCAATGGGTTAATCACGTGGGCGAAAGAGGATGACCTCAAGATCGAGATGGACGAAGTGGACCCAGACCTATTCTCTCAGGTTGCAAGTGAATACATTACGCAGCTCAATCGAGAGATCCAAGAGGTGCGAACGGAAATGGGCAACTGCGGCTTGATTGATGATGAAGATTAGCAGCAAGCTAGGAATCGCTGCCTCGTCGCGAGGCCGTTGACAAATAGCCATTGCATTTAAAGGTGTCAGAGTAGAATGGCACTTCCTCAAGTTGCTTTGGTACGATATTTACTCAGATGCTTTATCTCACTCCTTCCGCGCGGCGGAGGGGTCAGCCTGAAGTAACCCCGGTTTGACGGACACTCGGGTTAGGGTTAATTTACTTTCTCTTCGTACACAAACAGAGCTATGTAATTCAAGCTCGAATGTCTTCTGCTCCGCTCAACGGCAAGGAGCCGGTCGCCTTCGAAGATGATTGCCGCCGAATGCGTTGGTTGCGGTGCCTGCGTGGCGGCGTGTCCGAACGGCTCCGCGATGCTGTTCACGGCGGCGAAAGTTTCCCAATACGCCCTACTTCCGCAAGGACATCCCGAGCGCAAGCAACGGGTGACTAATATGGTGAACCGAATGGATGACGAAGGCTTCGGTAGCTGCTCCAACGAATACGAATGCGCCGTCGCCTGCCCGAAAGGCATCGACGTGATAAACATCGCCCGCCTTAACCGAGAAATTATTAAAGCCAGCTTAGGAAAGTAGCCTGAACTTACCCCATCCGGTATGAAACAGATCACAAATGGGGTTTCCCCACGGACACGGGTCCGATAGCAGAAAGCCCTCGCTCTTTAGCGAGGGCTTTTTAATGTGCGTCTTTGTATAAAATCTATCTGGAACGTTGACCCCTCTGCTAAAAACATTCAGATTTAAAAGTTTGGAATTCTAGGCCTTTGATCGCGAAGCTCTCCAAGTCCAAAGTAGCGTTTTTAGAATCTAATTTCGGCGATTAGAATGCCGACCATGAGGAGCAGGACAACATGAAAATACATGAATACCAAGCCAAGGAGTTGCTGAAAGATTACGGCATACCGATTCAGGACGGCGTAACCATTGAGGATGCTGTACAAGCTGAAGCGGCCATCGAACAGGTGGCTAAAGCGTTCAATACCGAACAGTTTGTGATCAAAGCACAAATTCACGCGGGCGGACGGGGCAAAGGTGGCGGCGTCAAGTTTACGACGAGCCGCGAGAGTGCACTTGAAAGTATTCAGAACATCATGGGCATGACGCTCATCACCCACCAAACGGCCGCAGAAGGGCAACTCGTACGCAAGGTCATGGTGGCCGAAGCACTCGACATTAAGCAGGAATTTTACGCGGCAATCACGCTGGATCGTTCTTCGGGCATGGATGTCTTTATGGTCTCTACCGAAGGCGGAATGGAAATCGAGGAAGTGGCCAAAACCCACCCCGAAAAAATTGTGAAGGAAGCGATTGTTCCTGGTTTCGGGCTCCGGGGGTTCCAGGCGCGCAATCTCGTTTTGGCTCTTGGGCTTGAGGGCAAGGCCGCGAAGCAGGCCATGCAAATTTTCCAGAAGCTATACACGCTGTATCGCGAACTGGATGGTTCGATTGTTGAAATTAATCCGTTGATCCTGACCGAAGCGGGGGATGTAGTGGCGCTGGATGCCAAGATTAATTTTGATGACAACGCGCTCTATCTTCATAAGGACATTGCGGAAATGCGCGACTTTGATGAAGAGGATGCGGCGGAGGTCGAAGCGGAAGAGTTTAACCTAAACTACATTAAGCTGGATGGCTCGGTGGGTTGCATGGTGAATGGGGCCGGGCTGGCGATGGCCACGATGGACATTATTAATCAGGTGGGCGGTTCGCCGGCCAACTTCTTGGATGTGGGCGGGGGAGCGAATGTGGAGACGGTGAAGAATGGTTTCCGAATCATTCTTTCCGACCCGAACGTGAAAGCGATTCTGATTAACATCTTCGGCGGCATTGTTCGGTGCGACCGGATTGCGAATGGAATTATCGAAGCCGTCAAGGAACTCGACCTGAACGTTCCTGTGGTGGTGCGCTTGGCGGGAACAAACGCTGAGGTGGCGAAGGAGCTGTTGGCCAACTCGGGCGTGTCGTTGATTTCTGCGGATTCCTTTGAGGATGCCGCAAACAAAGTGGTTGAAGCTGCGAGAGGCTAAGTATTATGTCTATTTTAGTAAATAAAGATTCAAAAATTATCGTTCAGGGAATCACGGGCTCCGAGGGAAGTTTTCATGCGACCCAGTGTTTGGAATATGGTGGAAATGTGGTCGGCGGTGTAACCCCCGGAAAAGGCGGACAGACCGCGCTTGAGGGCGCGGTACCGGTATTTAATAGCTGCAAAGAGGCTCGCGATGCAGTTGCGGCTAACGTCTCGCTCATTTTTGTCCCACCGCCCTTTGCGGCAGATGCGATCATGGAAGCGGCTGCCGCGGGCATTGAGCTGATTGTTT
>QIGM01000130.1 GCA_003230795.1 bacterium | reverse complement strand
GATTGACGTTGATGAGCAGACAATTCTCAATCTTCATCGCCTGGCTCAAGCAGGCTTTTCAGGTGATGCAGGAACTTGGAAGAAAAGAAACAATGAGATCATTGAACTGCTTCCGGACGGACGTCGCACGATCCGTTTCGTGCCGATAACACCGGAAGAAACTCCCGGAACTATGAGACAGCTTTGTTTGGGTTACGCTGACACGACGAATAATCAGCTACTGCCGGATCTTCTGTGTGTTGCATCTTTTGTCTTCGATTTCTTGTGCATCCATCCGTTCCGTGATGGAAACGGTCGGGTGTCGCGACTCATTACCCTACTTCTCCTCTATAAGCACAACTATCTCGCCGGGCAATACATTAGCCTAGAGAGAATTACGGAAACTACGAAGGAAGACTACTACGAAGCGCTGAAGAATAGCTCTCAAGACTGGCATAGCGCCGAACATGATATCGTACCGTTCTGGAACTATTTTCTTGGAGTTACGAAGGAGGCTTACCGGGAACTTGCGGAGCGAGTTTCTCTACAAGATGGTTATACCGAAGGCAAGAGCGCACTGATTAGGCAAAAGGCGTTGAGCCAAGTCGGGCAGTTTGCCCTCTCTGATCTCACAAGGGAACTCAAAACAGTAAGTCCTCAGCTTGTCAAAAAGGTACTGTCGCTGCTAAGGGAGGAAGGACGGCTGGAACTAACCGGAAAAGGCCGGGGAGCACGATGGCGAGTCAAGGCTTGAATAGTTCTTGTGTGGTAATTTGTTGGGCGGAAATTTGGAGAAACTAATCTCTTATTCATTAATGAGCTTCCTTGTTTAAGCGATTTTTCTAGCAAGCTTTTACGGCTTTACTGGCTACTTTATCGCACTAATGCTGTTAAGAGCCGATTACGCCGCCTACTTTGCTTAGCTACTTAGACGGATGATACACTGAAATAGTGTAGTCAAGATTTTAAGGCCTCGGTCGAATATGCCGACTCTATGGACTATTCGCTATTCTCAACGATTTGAGAAGGTTTTTTAGAGATTTTATGATTTTTTTGGCAAATCGAAAATTGAATCCCGCCCTTCTCCGCCGCGTGCTTGTTCACCTGAGCTTTCTATTCGTTTTCTTTTCCCTGAGTGCATGTGCGCTCATTCCCCAAGGCTTTGGATATACTGGTCCGGAACCGAGAACAGAAGAGATAGAAAAATACTATTCCTACGAAGCCGGTTACGGAGACTATCTTCAACAGACTCTAAAAGTTGAGCGAGACTATCGAGTAACACGCATTGAGCTTGAGTCGGCCTACGGCCTAATCGTAATTGATTACTTTCAGAGAAACGAGAAGAGCGAAAATTTGATCTTTGCGATGCCGATTTTAGGGGGAAGTAATCTCTTCGCGAACTATATCGCAGAGTATATGTGCAAGCGTGGCTTTGATGCGGCTGTAGTGCATAGAGATGCCCAGTTTAAACGCCCTGAAAACTTCGAACGAATAGAGGAACTTTTTCGCGATAACGTGAAGAAGGATCGCTTGGTAATGGATTTTTTTGAGGCGGAGTTTGAGAAAAGAGAGTTTGGATCCTTCGGGATAAGTCGGGGCGCGATAAATGCCGCGATTACCGCAGGCGTTGACCCAAGGCTTAAATATAACGTGCTCGCGATTGGTGGGGCGGACCTGGTTAATTTGTTCCGAGATTCTAAAGAACACGGAATTAAAAAATACCGTCGTCGTGTTATGAAGAAATACGACATCACCGAAGATGAGTTCTACGGTCGATTAGAGTATTCAGTTCGGACCGATCCCAAGTATCTCGCCAAGCATATTGATGCACGAAACACCTTAATGTTCCTCGCCTTATTCGATCAGGCCGTGCCTGTAAAGTATGGGCTAAAGCTCAAGCGCAGGATTGGACATCCGACCACCGTATTCTTAGTTGGTAGTCATTATAGTACGATTGCCTTCACCCAGTTCGTGCGGCTTGCACCCCCAATCGAGGAGCTTTGTATTTTCCCATTGGATTTTATCGAGACAGAATCGCTCGCTTTTTACCGTGAAAAATTCGGCGACGATTCAATTGGTTTTCGACACATAGTTTTCTCGGTGTTTCAAGCGCCGATTAAAGCCGTTGCGGGGATTGTTAGCTGGTTAAGCGATTAATCGCGATTGCGAAATCTTTTAAGCTCCTCACCGAATTTAAATTTAGTATACGGCTGACGTTTTGCGTCTGCTTTAGGACCCACGGCGTTGTTAACCCAAAACTCTAGCTGTGACGGCGCGTAAACTACGTTCTGAAAATTCGACTTCATCGCCATCTTTGGGATCAAGTCTTTCATGAAGAGTTCCGGTGAGAGATTTCCTTTGTGTGTCTTGAGTAAATCCGCCATTACCTCCTCATAGTGCCCGCCATAGACCATGTCTTCCCGTGCAGGAAAGAACTCATCATCGTCTAGAAGATCTGTGCCTGGTTCGAACACGAGAAAACGGTCAGGATCGCGCACGTAGAGCTCCGCTTCCTTGGATTTGCCGTCAGTCATTAAAAAACCGAAAGAAGCGGTTGGCTCGGCGCTCTGAATAATCCTACGCACATCGGCGAGGTTATTTGCATCTCTTAGTACGTCTCGCAGCAAGAAGGGCATTGGTTGTCCCTCGAGGCGCTCGTTCTCAGGGTCTCCGTATCCCATTTCACCAAGGGTAATACCTTGTTCGTTCATGCCTGATACGGCACCGAGAAATCCGACCCAACCAATATTGCAGTAAGCGTTTCCTTTCTCGCCGATACCTACGGTGATGAGGGGATATTCGTGCAACTTTGATATTCGATGAAGGCCCCAATCGAGGATTCGCACCGCATAGAGCTCTCCGTCAGAGGTAGCAGAGTTCCTTACGCCGATATTGCTACAGCTTGTACCTAACTCACCGCGCATCATTGCTTTCAGCACTTTTTTGATTTCCTTCTTCCCGCCCCATTCGCCAATCGAAGGTAGGATGTGCATGTGATGTATAACTTTCAGCGGCATTCGCGCGCCGTGTGCGAGACCATGCATTTCTTCGATGTAGGCTTGGGGGATGAATGGCCTCATCCGTTCGTAAATTTCGGCGAAAAGTTCCTCGAAGTGAAACTTCTTTAGCGCCGTGTTGTAAATGTAGCCGATGTTATCGTTTACTTCTTCTCTCAACAGGACGCCGTGCTGATAGCCTCTTTCGTATGGAGTCCCTTGAACGAAGAGCACGCGAATTCTTCCATCTTTTGTCCAAGTCGTTTCAGCTTTTGCGAGTATCTGAGCCTCTTGTTCTGCTGAGGTGATTTTCGCACTACGAATACGGTAGTGCCAAGGATCGATGCGGAGGTAGCCGCAGGCGGCGAGATTGCTGAGTAAGCTAGCACTACCCAATTTTAGAAGAGTTCTTCGGTCCATAAAACCTTTTTGGAAAGAGGAGACATTAGAGAAAACGACTATCGTTAGTATAGCGTACTCTGAATGGGCAAAACGAAAGAAATGAAAAATAGTATCAGTTCCCACTTACCCCTTTTTCTATAGCAAGCTTTTAAGCTTGCTATAGAAAAAGGGGTAAGTGGGAACTGATACTAT
>QIGM01000452.1 GCA_003230795.1 bacterium | reverse complement strand
GCATAGCCTTGATGCGATGGTGCTTACTGAACTTGCGAAGTCTTGCGGAGCAGGGGATGGGCTATATCCGAAGCTCGAAGAGACGCGTTTAGTCTCGGTCATGCGGGCTCTCCTTAGGAATAATCAATCAAGTAATAGCGAGTGCTAAGTGCTACAAGCCGTACTTTTTGACATGGATGGGCTTCTGATTGATTCCGAGCCGCTGTGGCAAAAAGCCGAGATGCACGTCTTTTCATCCCACGGGGTAGAGCTATCCCAGGCAGATTGCATTTCGACTATGGGCATGCGTATTGACGACGTTGTTCGCCACTGGTTTGAACGCCGACCTTGGGAGAACGCGAGCTTAGAGCAAGTGCTGCATGAGATTTTAGCCGAGGTCATTCGACTTATTAAACTTGAAGGAGAAAAGAAACCCGGCGTCGATTCTTGCTTGGAGCTTTGTCAGGCTAAAAATCTTAGAATCGGCTTGGCTTCTGCCTCCTATCAAGAAGTGATCGAAGCCGTACTCGAAAAGCTTAGACTTTGGCCGTTTTTTGAGATCGTTCACTCCGCTGAATTTGAGGCAGAAGGCAAACCTGCACCAGATGTTTATTTGACTGCGGCCAAGATGCTAGACGTTCCAGCGAGTAGCTGCCTTGTGCTTGAGGATTCGTTAAATGGGGTTCGTGCGGCAAAGTCTGCGGGGATGACATGCGTCGCTGTGCCGGATCACGACGCACCTAGAGACCTACTAGAGGCGGAAGCGGATTACACGCTAAATAGCTTGCTTGAGGTTGATGTTGAGTTGTTCGAAAGCGTAAGTGAAGCGCTGGAATAGTTTCCTAGGGCTTCGCTCCTTGTAGTCCCGCCCAGCAGGCATTTGCTATGCTTTCCGCAACGCCGGTAGGTGAGTCCGAGGTGTAGCCATCAAGCCAGTCCCTTACGTAGCTGAGCGGAATACCGAAGACGATACTCCAGAATATTTCTGCCTTAACTTTCGGGATCGTGCCCGCTCGAATGCCTTGTTTGATTACTCGGGTGAGTCTACGTCCAAGCTCATCGAATCCGACAGTTGTCGGCTTGCGAACTTTGTCGCTTAAAAATTCATTATGTCTTGCAAGCCAAAGGTAGCGCGAGAGGACATGATGCTCCTCTGCGAAGCGTAGAAAAGACACGACAATAGAATGGATAGTTTTCTCGGGGTCTTCGTTGGTATCAATAGCGTCACTTAGCGCAGCGCGAAATCTGAGAATACCGTTTTTGTAAAGTTGTGAGGCAATCTCTTCTTTGTTTACGAAGTGGTGGTAGATAGATCCGACACTACAGCGGGACTTCTTGGAGATATCCGGGACGTTCGTATTGAAGTAGCCCTGTTCAACGAAGAGCTCTAGAGCAGCCTCAAGAATTCGTTCACGAGGACCGAGTTCTGTGTCTAAAGAAGTGTCTTCCTGCATCGCGATTGCCGTCTCCAATTTACAGCCGTGGTTACCTGAATTTGAACTACGGAACGAACGGTATAGCCCGCATCGGAGCTTTGTCAATTAGACAATGCCAGACCTGGGGGAACCGACCTGGGGGAAACCGACCTGGAAAGTAGTTCAGTTGTCAGGCGGATCGCTCTATATGCCAAATCCAAGCCTAGGAACTAACTCCAAAAACCTTAGCGCGAAGTCTCAACGACACAAGGCACAGATTCAGTGGCGATCCTCCCTATCCGACCTCTAAGGACGCGGATAGGCAAACCCCATTCTGTCACATGCTAGTCAGCAGGTGGCGGAGGGGGAGGAGGAGCATCCTTCTGAACCGCGTCGTTTAGCTGACGACGAAGTATCTGGCTGGCTTTGAATTTAACAACTCTTCGCGCAGATAAAGTAATTTTGTCGCCAGTCTGAGGATTTCTCCCTGGACGAGCGTGCTTTTCTTTAACTTCGAATACACCGAAGCCAGAGATCATTACTTTATGATCGCGATCGAGGCCTTCCTTGATTAGCTCTATCCAATCTTCAACGATTTGCGTAGCTTTCTGCTTATCGAAGGGGAGATTGTCGTAGATCGAATCTATAAGGTCAGCTTTAGTAAGGCAGTCTGAATTCCCGCTCATAATCGAAAGATGATTAACTTAGCCGTTAATAAGAAGCCCCAAACGCCATGGCTCACGTAAACTCTAACAGATGAAAGGATTTTTAACAATTACAGCAACTTACTAATGATTGCTGTTAAAGTCCACTTCTTTCACTTGTCTTCACTTGGTTTTCGCTGAGATTAGGTTGTAACGCTTCCCCAGTCCGAGTTTCTGTCCAAGTTCTAAATTGGATGCGAGCTAACTCAAAAAGGACACAGGTTTTTTTCCTTCGAGTCGATGGTTTCGGAAAAGATTCCGATGGCCAGCAGGCGCGACCTGAAGCGAATATGACTTGCTACGGGGAAAACTGCGGACGGGCGGAAGCCTAACTTTAGCTCTTACGCAAGTAAAGTTCGGATCCAGCTTCGGCGAATTGCTTCGACTTTTCTTGCATTCCTTGGGTAAGTGCTTCTTCCGCTTCAATTTCTTTTTGATAAGCGTACTCTCGTACGTCTTGTGTGATTTTCATCGAGCAAAACTTTGGGCCACACATTGAGCAGAAGTGCGAGAGCTTTGCATTTTCTGACGGAAGGGTCTCATCATGAAAAGCGCGCGCGGTATCTGGTGCAAGTGAAAGATTAAACTGATCATTCCAGCGAAATTCGAAGCGCGCCTTGCTCAAGACATTGTCTCGTAATTGCGCGCTTGGATGTCCTTTGGCGAGATCTGCTGCATGCGCGGCGATCTTGTACGTAATTACTCCGTCCTTAACGTCTTGTTTGTTGGGGAGCCCTAAATGTTCTTTTGGCGTGACGTAGCAAAGCATTGCGCAGCCGAACCAGCCAATCATTGCCGCTCCGATTGAAGAGGTAATGTGGTCATAGCCAGGTGCGATGTCGGTAGTCAAAGGCCCAAGCGTGTAAAAGGGGGCTTCTTTGCAGGCTTCCAGTTGCTTATCCATGTTCTCTTTGATCAGCTGCATCGGCACATGGCCTGGACCTTCGACCATCACCTGAACATCGTGTTTCCACGCGATGTCAGTGAGTTCGCCAAGTGTCTCGAGTTCAGCAAATTGTGCCTCATCGTTTGCATCAGCAAGGCAGCCTGGGCGTAGTCCATCTCCCAGTGAAAAGGCGACGTCGTAAGTTTTCATGATTTCGCAAATCTCTTCGAAGTGCGTGTAGAGGAAGTTTTCTTTGTGGTGCGCAAGGCACCATTTGGCGAGGATTGATCCCCCGCGCGAGACGATTCCAGTGATGCGTTTCGCCGTCATCGGGACGTAGCGAAGCAAAACACCTGCATGGATGGTGAAGTAGTCGACGCCTTGCTCAGCCTGTTCGATGAGCGTGTCGCGAAAGACTTCCCACGTGAGGTCCTCTGCTTTCCCGTTTACTTTCTCGAGTGCTTGATAGATTGGCACAGTCCCAATCGGAACAGGAGAGTTTCGAATGATCCACTCACGAGTCTGATGAATGTTGTCACCGGTGGAGAGGTCCATGATTGTGTCAGCGCCGTGTCGGCAGGCCCACACAGCTTTCTCAAC
>QIGM01000053.1 GCA_003230795.1 bacterium | reverse complement strand
TATAGAGACTCATGACCAAAACATTAGAAAATTCACTCGACGCCACATTTAGGGAACTCTTTTCTTTCCTTCAAACACTCGTCGAAATAAGTTCCCACACCACGAACAAGAGTGGCGTAAATGCCGTGCAGGACGTACTCGAGCGGGAATTCACTGCGCTCGGCCTACTTTGTGAACGCATTCCTGCGAAAGATCATGGTGATCAACTTATCGCGCGCTCAGCCTGCCCAGGGTCGGCGATGCTGCTCGTAGGACACGCCGATACCGTGCATCGTGCGGATTCAGGTTTCGATGCTTTTAGACGTGACGGCGAAACAGCTTTTGGACCTGGAGTTATGGACATGAAGGGTGGGCTCACCGTACTGCTCTGGGCTTTGAAACTTGTGTCTCAGGTGCGACCATTAAACGAACTACCAATTCAGGTTCTAATTATTAGCGACGAAGAAACTGGCTCTCCGAGTTCCTTGCCCACCGTAAAGCAGATTTGTAAAAATTCCGCGGCGGCTCTTGTTTACGAATGGGGTCGAGATGGCGACACCATAATAACTCGTCGCAAGGCACTCTACAGCTACAAATGCGAAATCACTGGCACCACAGCGCACACTGGCAATGACCACAGTAAAGGTGTGAACGCTATTCGCGTTGCAGCCGATCAAATTCAGCGTTTAGAAGCATTCACTTCTTACGAAAAAGGTATCACCTGTAACGTCGGGACCATCTCAGGTGGAAACGCTACGAACGTAGTACCAGATCGCGTCGAGTACACCGTTGAGATTCGCACACCAGAACCTGGTGCGCTTTCACGTTTTGAAGCCACCCTTTCAGACCTAATCGCTGAAGCGGAAGCCAGGAACGCTCACACTGTATTTACGAAAACATCCAGTCTGCCGCCCTTGCTCGAATGCGAAGAGAGCCTAGCGCTTGCGCATGCGTATAATAAGTGTGGGAAAAACTATGGTCTGCAAGCGAACATCACCAAAGAACCGCTGGGCGGTGGCAGTACCGCTAACTTTCTGTCAGGCTTCGGCGTGCCATGCATTGACGGACTTGGCCCTTACGGCGAGAACGCGCACTCAAACAAAGAGTGCCTGCATATCCCCTCGCTTAAACCGCGTGTTCTTAGTACCGCAACATTCCTCCTTGAACACTTTAAGTAGGGGAACACTTTAAGTAGGGGAACACTTTAAGTAGGGGAACACTTTAAGTAGGCAAATGATTTGAAGAAAGACCCTTGTGATTCAATGCAGAACAAAATCTCTAATAGCGAACTCAGTGACTGTGTTGATTCAGCCCTAACGGAACAACTCGAGTTTCTAAAAAGCATCGTCGAGATAAACTCCTATTCTCACAACACAGAAGGGGTAAACGCTGTTCAAGATCTTTTGCAGGCGGAACTAGAGCGTATGTCGTTTCAGTGCGAGAGACTCCCTGCCCCAGGCCTTGGCGATCACCTCGTTGGTAGAACTAACTCCCTAAATAACAACTACCTCCTTGTCGGACACTCAGACACAGTCGCACTAAGCGACCCAGGAGATACCTCCTTTCGCTCCGATGCTACCCATGTGTTTGGGCCAGGAACAATGGATATGAAGGGTGGCCTCGTTGTCATGCTATGGGCCTTGAAGGCAGTTGCTAAATCGGTGTCACTGAGTTCGCTTCCTCTCACCGTTTTCGTTCTAAGCGATGAGGAAGTCGGATCAACAAGTTCACTCGACACGATTAACTCTGTCGCTGAAGGTTCGATTGGCGCCCTGGTTTTTGAGGCTGAGCGAGAAGATAGGACTATCCTTACTTCTCGAAAAGGCGTGGATTGGTACGAGGTTGAGATTAGCGGAAAGAATGCGCATGCGGGTAACGACCATCAGGACGGCATTAATGCTGTTGAGGTGGCCGCCCAGATAACTTCTCGACTTCATTCGCTCACAGATTACAATACAGATCGCACCTTTAACGTTGGCTGCATTCAGGGCGGGACCGCGGTAAATGTCGTGCCAGATCAAGCCGCGCTTTCCTTCGAAGTACGTTCCACCAATCCTGAGGATTTTGAACTCACCGCCTCCGTGCTGGAAGAGCTCATTGCAAACCCTCCCATCCAAGGCTGCCGCATTTCCGTGAAAAAGCTTATCTCAATCCCGCCGATGACTGAGTGCAAGGAGAGCATTGCTCTTGCTCAAGCGTACCAGAAAGCCTCCGAAGCCGTGGGAGTGGAGACGAAAATCTCTGAAACGGCGGCCAGTGGTGGAAGCACCGCCAACTATCTCTCAGCACAAGGAATTCCAAGCTTAGACGCACTAGGCCCCTACGGACGCTTCGATCACAGCCCGGACGAATGTGCTGAAATCGAATCAATCAAAAATCGCACTCTTGCCGCTGCCAGATTTATTCTCAATCTCAGCTAGTCGAAGTAATTCGGCAAATACTCCACGGCTACTCCTCCGCTACTCTCTGACGCGAAAGCTATCCTTAGCGCGTGGGCGCCCATTCTCATTCTTCCGGCGACGACGAATCTCTTCAGCATCAATCACTACGTGGGAGTTAGGCAATAAAGCCTTCTCCCGATCCTCGAACGGCTCGGGCGCTCTACTAACAGGCACTGGCCCCTTCGTTGACCAAACTTTTAACTTCTGCCCGCTTGGAGTGACCACCTCTTCACCAGGAAGAAAGCGCTCGGTCTTTCCGAAGTTCTTCGTGCTCAAATCAACTGAGCTCTTAGTCTGCTTTTGCTTAGCTGCAGCAGGAGTTTTCTCAGAAGACACAGTACTAGATTGCTCCTCTTCTAAGATATAGCCGTCCGCAAAAGCGACACTGGCCTGTAAAAAGAGGACAGTAAGGACTAGTATAATCTTGTTCATTCAGCGGCCTCGTTCGCTCTGTAGTACAAAGCACTACAGATCCAGGGATAAGAGAGTATTTCGCTAGTCATATGCAATTCAAATACCAATAATTCCGCCTATAACAAAACTCTCCCGCAGGAGGAAACCTAAGCACTTGTTTATAAGGCTGTATTTCAGGTTATAGTATCGCGCTATGAGCTCAGACGTGAAGATAAATTCAAGGATCGTAGTGATCATCTCCGGAAGAGGATCGAACCTTCGCGCGCTCTACGACTATTCGCAAAGAGACGACGCGGCGTTCGAGATCGTTGCAGTTGTTTCGGATAAAGGGAAAGCTGCCGGACTAGAGTTCGCAAGCTCCTGCGGAATCCCCACAGCGCATGTTCCGCGTTTAGCAAAGGAGCGCTCGACTGAGGAGTTCAACACAGCTCTCGCTGAAACGGTCGCTGCTTTCCAACCAGACCTAGTGGTACTCGCAGGATTTATGAGAATTCTACGGCCCGAGTTTATTGATAAGTTCCCAAATCAAATTATTAATATTCACCCTTCCCTACTCCCCTCTTTTCCGGGCTTAGACGTACAGCAACAAGCGCTCGATGCTGGAGTTAGATTTTCTGGCTGCAGTGTGCACCTTGTGACAGCCAAAGTTGACGCCGGCACTATTATTGGACAAGCCGTAGTGCCAATAAAACCTGAGGACGATGCCGATTCTTTGTCCGCGCGGATTCTAGCTAGAGAGCATCAGTTGTT
>QIGM01000056.1 GCA_003230795.1 bacterium | reverse complement strand
ATTTCGAGAGAAGTTGCAGATGCGCAGTTGGCAAACGAGTCCGTAGCGAACGCTAATTTTGGAGCACTGCTCGATGGTACACATGTTGGGCGTATAAAGGGCTTACTACCTGACGGTCAGTCTTTTTCCTTGGTCGCTACTCCTGCGAAAAGTTCGGCAGGGGAGGATGCGGTGCTTCTGGCGGTGGGCCTCTCCGATTGGACGCCTATGCTTGTAACCGCGAACGCCTTGCGAAACAATTCGGAGCTAATGCTTGCAAGTGGGGGAATTCGTCTTGCGCTTAAAGTTGAGCCTAGCAATTCTGAAGGTGCAGAGGAGTATCGCTTGCGTGGTACTTATCGTGAACACCTTACCGGTCGAACCGGAGAATGGGTGCTTTGGTAGCGTCTTAGCTATCGTTTGAAACGGACTGCGTAAAGGTGCAGCAATTGCCGTAAATAAGAGAGATGTGTTTCGAAGGTCATTTTGCTTGACCCTAGTTCTCTGCATTTGAAGCGGTAGGGAACTTCTTTTACTCCCTTAAATTTACCCTTGATGAGAATCTCTAGTAAGATCTTGTAGCCACGTGGAACGAGTTCAGTGTGAGAGATCACTTCTCGACGAAAAACGAAATACCCTGACATGATGTCTTTCACTGGTGTGAGCGGACGAGCCAGCATGCGACCTCCCCAGGAGAGCGCTCGACGATACCAGGGCCAAAGCTCTACTCCGCCTCCAGGAACTAAGCGTGAGGCGATTACCAAATCAACGTCTTCCTTGATCTCTTCAAGTAAGCGCGGCAGTAGCTCAGGCGGATGGCTTAAGTCCGCATCGATAACCGCTAGGATATCGCCCTTCGCTTGAGAGAAGCCGTCTACGACGGCCGAGGCGAGCCCACGCTTATCCTGTCGCCGAACAGTGATGACGGGAAAGCTCTCGCCAAGCGTCTCCGAAACACGCCAGGTTTCGTCTGGGCTGTCGTCGTCCACGACCAGGATCTCAAAAGCCTGATTACCCAAGGCGGTCGCAAGGGATTCCACAAGTACTGGAAGCGAATCTGCTTCGTTGTAGGTCGGTACTATAATACTTAGCATTTTCCCTATTCTATTACGGAGTTTTTCTTTCTAAGATGGGTGTTGACTCCGCTTCGATACAAAAATGTAATGCTCTGAAAGGGATGCTAACGTAATGTCAGCAGGAAGTCTTTATGAGAAATGCGAGGGAGATTGGGGGCCGGCGTTTATCCCAGGAGAGTTCCATTGTCGCTAGAAACGGGAATCAAATGATGAGTCTTGCGGCTTTGCGAGGGCTTCTTAGCGGGCGAGCTATTTTTACCCTCCTTGCGCTGTTTACCTTGCTTCGAGTGCAGGTAAAGACTTTTGCCGATGATCCAGGTCTGGGTTGGCACCTCGCGCTTGGACGTTTTATCTTTGAGAAGGTCTCGCTGCCCATTCGAGATCCTTTCTTGCACCATATTGGAGAGGCTCCTCGTTGGATCTGCGATCAGTGGATCGCAGACGCCTTCTTGTACGGGCTTTTCCAAGCGGGTTCTTGGCCTGCAGTGTACTCGGTCCTTCTTATTGTTTTTCTACTGAGTTTCTTTTGGCTGCTTTGCGGATTTCTCAGATCCTCGACGCTCAGCGCTTGCGCTGCCTTGATAGCCACGGTGGTCAGTTTTAAGTTAGCGCAAGTACACTTCATTGCTCGACCAGTGATCTTTAATGTTAGTTTTCTTGTGCTGATGTACTTTCTTTCTCGTCGCATGCTTGAGAGAAGAACTTTTTCTAAACAAGATTTTGTAATCCCTTTGCTTCTCGCCCTCTGGGCGAATGTTCACGGGAGCTTTGTCGTTGGCCTCGCTATTAGCCTTTTCGCCGCCAGCTTACTTTGCTTGGGGAGAGTTTTTCGCCTAGAGCTGAAAGCAAGTCTGTCTTGCGTGCTGTTTGCTATCGGACTTTTCTGTTCAACGCTTTTAACTCCTTACGGCATCGGTCTTTACGAAAACATCCTTTCGCAGGTTGGTAGTGCGTATTTCGTTGGGTTACTAGAAGAGTGGCGACCGCTGGCGCTGACCAGTTTTGAAGGACGAGTATTTATACTGGTCAATTTCTGTATTGTTCTTTCGCTTCTTGGGAAAATTCGCAAATTAGCAGCTCTTGATTATTACGAGTATTGCGTGGCCTTAGGCTTTGCCTGGTTTACTCTGCAGCACATAAGAATGCTTCCAATATTTGCGATTGTTGCAGCCCTTCCATTTGCTCGAAGTCTTGACGAGATTGCTGCCGTCCTTGCTCGAAAGCTTCCACCGAAGGGACTTTTAGTGAGGTTCTTTCGTCGCATTGAAGCGCATGAGACTAGTGCTGAACCGGGCGCAGGTTTTTTTGCAATACTCTCGCTGCTATTTTTTGCGATCGTCTTTGTGCGCGGAGAACTTCCGTTGAGCACTCAAATCTTAGGACCATCACATGAAAAATTCCCTCATGCGGCTGTTCAGTATTTGCGGGAACGAAGTAGCGCGACGAAGGAGCGAGTGGTTGCCGCACATCCGAATTGGGGCGGTTTTATTACTTTTTACGGTGAAAATTCTCTTCGAGCTATTATTGACGATCGAAACAGAATGCGTGGTGAGAAGTTCTACCGAGAGTTCTTCGCAGCGATGACTCCGACAGGTGACTGGCGTAGCTTTTTAGCTGAGCAGGAGGCGGATTATCTTTTACTAGAAACCAAGAGCGCCTACGGCTTATACCTAATTAGCGAACAGACCTTGCCTGTATGTTACTCCGACTCTCTTTCGGTCTTGTTCGCGCTAGGAGAGGAGTGTCCTTAGTGTTACTCTAGACCCTGCTTTAAACCCTCATTCGGAGGATTGGGTCCTAACCAAATAGCAAGTACCGTTCGAGCAAAGTCTTTTCCATCGATCAGATTTTTTCCACTCGACAGGCAAAGGATTTCCATAGAAGCTAAGAGGATAGGGAGATAAACGGGAAATTCATCCTGTGATGACTGCATGCATGCCTACAGACGACGAATGGAAATGGCGCTGGGAACAGGGTGACACACCCTGGGATCATGATCAGGCCGATGTTTCCCTGAGAAAGGATTATGCTTTCTTGCTGGAAGAGAACCCTAATCTAAGGGACAGCGGTGTGCTCGTTCCGCTTTGCGGTAATTCTAGTGTGTTGCGGTTTTTCTACGAGAAAGGGCATGACGTCAGCGGAGCTGAGTATTCCGAGCTTGCGCTGGAGGAGCTTCGCGGCAGAGACTTTGCTGAAATCTCTTTTGAATCCCGAGCTGAGGGAGAACTGCGCTACTCCACAGCAGATAGAATCGAGCTCATTCAGGGCGATTTTTTTAAGGCAAAATTTTCTAGCGGTTTCGATCTCATCTACGATCGTGCTGCCTTAGTGGCGATTGATGCCGACAAGAGAGAGGACTACGCTGCAAAGCTAACAAGCCTTCTCACTAGCAATGGAGTGCTCTATCTCATTGCATTCGAATACGTGGAAGGACCGGATCCGCGGCCACCGTTTTCTGTGCCGAAAGATGAAGTGGAGCGAATTTTTGGAAGCCTATCTATTATTGAACGACAGCGCACTTCGATGAAA
>QIGM01000141.1 GCA_003230795.1 bacterium | reverse complement strand
CGATAGAGCACGTGGATGGACCAGTTGGAGTGCAGTCTAGAAACTTCAGCAATGAGAAGATCTACTCTACGGGCTGGAAGTCGAATACGACGCTAAAAGCGGGTATCTCACGTACCTACGAGTGGGTGCAGGCGCAAGTAGTAGCAAAACAAAAGCAGCCCTAAAGCAACGTTCGCTTAGCTATAAAAGTTTCCTATTGTTTTCGCCACATACTCTTGCATCTCGTTTGTAATTTCAGGGTATACGGGAAGAGCGACTGTGTGCGAAGCCGCATCCTCACTCATCGGAAAATCTCCCTGCTTATATCCGAGATCTTGAAAACACTCTTGAAGATGAAACGGAACCGGATAGTAAACTTCGTTTCCAATTCCATTCTCTGTCAAGTACTTGCGAAATTCGTCACGCTTCTCCGGCACGCGAATCACATACTGGTTGTAGATATGATGGCTGCGTTCGTAGCAAATCTGCGGGGTTTCGACCGGCGTGCTCGAAAGAAGCTCGTTATACAGCTGCGCATTTTCTTGGCGCTGAGCGTGCCAGGAGTCGAGGTGCGGAAGTTTAACCGAGAGCACCGCCGCTTGGATTGGATCTAATCGGAAATTCCCGCCGATCATTGCATGGTAGTATTTCGGATGGGCACCGTGATTTCGCATTAGCCGGAGTTTTTCAGCAACCTTAGCGTCTTTAGCGACAACCATTCCTCCGTCACCAATACCGCCTAGATTCTTACTTGGAAAAAATGAGAAGCAGCCGATATCTCCCATAGAGCCGGCCTGTTTAACTCCGGCACTGGATGGATACTTAGAGCCAATCGCTTGCGCACCATCTTCGATGACTGGGATTTCATACTTTTTCGCCAGCGCTAGAATCGGGTCCATGTCAGCGCATTGGCCGTAGAGATGCACTGGGACAATCGCCTTGATGCGCGATTGCTCAGCGTCTGAACACGATGTAAGAAATTCCTCTAATTTGTTCGGGTCTATATTGAAGCTCGTAGGATCGATGTCTACGAGTTTGATGTCTGCATTTAGTCGAGCCACAACCCCAGCGGTTGCGAAGAAGGAGTAAGGAGTCGTGACGACAATGTCTCCTGGCTTAACTTCAAGCGCCATTAAGGCGAGCAGCAAGGCGTCTGTTCCCGAGGAGACGCCTATAGCGTGAGGGACTCCGACATACTCTGCGATTTCGGACTCAAGCGCGTCGACTTTCGGGCCCATAATGTAGCGAGTGGAATCGATAACTTCCAATACTGCTTCTTTAAGCGGTTCTTCGATCGTTTTTAACTGGGCGGCGAGATCTAAGAGAGGAACGTTCATGGAGTTTCGCAGGCTTTGGTAATTTGTTTAGTAATATCAATTGCTTAAATAGGAGAGAAGAGAGGTGCTCAACTTTCAGAAAGCGCGTCATTTTTCTTTAGAAATCGCTTAAAGTCAATTCCCAAATCAGCCGCGGTTATTTGACCAAATCGGCCTCTCATACGTCGAAACGCTACCCCTTTTCGAGGTGTAAGGGTTAGTCTAACCAAAGCTAAACAAAGCTCCGCTACTCTGGCGGGAGCTAGGCGGAAATAAAGAAGACTGAGATTTTTTCTAGCCCGGATACATGAGCGAAACACTTACATCACTTCTTATTGACCCGAACGAGCCACTGATTCATCGCGATCTAAGTTGGTTGCAGTTTAACGATCGCGTTTTGAGCGAGGCCGAGGACAGCGATAATCCTTTGCTCGAACGTTTGAAGTTTTTAGGAATTACCGCATCGAATCTTGATGAGTTTTTCATGATTCGATTCGCCTCTCTGAATAGAGAGCTGAAAGCAGCCTTAAAACGAGAAGATTCGGGACTCGCCCTTCGCCTTACGAAGGTGAGACGGCAGATTCTTCTCGATATTGCTAGCTTCGGTCGGCGACAAAACAGAATTTTCGAGCAGCTCGTGGTCTCTCTTCGACGAGAGCAGATAGAGTTTGTTTCTTTCGAAGGTATGCAGCGACGTCATCGAAGTCTTGCAAAGGAAATATTCGATACCAAGATAGCAGAGACTCTACCGACTCCGGAAGCAAAGGGGCTAGAAGCCCTTCGCAAGATCGAAAACCTTGGTCTTTCGCTTCTTTTTCCAGATGACACATTGCTGTTTTTACCGGGAAGCATTTCGACCATACTATGGCGACGCGATACCAAGAAGCGGTTGCTGGTATTCCAGCTTGGAGATCTTTTGCGGGCGTTTTCTGGTAAGCATGCCGGAATTGAGGGAGAGCCAATTTTGCTGCGCATCACGCGAGATGGCGATGTTCCGGTAATTTTGAATAATGAAAATATCGACTCTATTCCCGAAACCGTCCGTAAGAGTATTCTCGGTCGACAAACGCGACTACCCGTAAGGCTGCAGTTATATGGGAGTCCGGAGACTGAACAAGTCGGAAGACTCCAAGAAGTACTAGAGTTGGAGGAAACTCAGGTCTTCACTACTTCCCCGATGCTTCCGTTGAGAGCCTTGTTCAGTTTTGTTGGTTCGATGGCTTCCTTAGTTCCAAAGAAATCGCAATTGATCTATGTGCCCTTGAAGTCAAGGGTACCTAAGCGGCTGCGTGAACATAATACCGTTTTTGAAGGCATAGAGCGTCATGATTACCTGTTTCACCATCCGTATGATTCATTCGACTCATATATCAATTTCCTCACTGCGGCAGCAGAGGACCCTAAAGTCGAATCAATTCAACAAACCGTTTATCGGGTAGATTCGGGGTCGAGAATTACCGAGATACTAAAGAGAGCGGCTTCATCGAAACGCGTTCGCGTGCTCATTGAGCCTAGAGCACGCTTTGATGAAATGAATAATATTCGTCTTGCGGAAGAGCTGAGTTCCGCAGGCGTAGAGGTGGTGTTTAGTAGTGGTCAACTAAAGCTACATGCGAAAATTACCCATGTGCTCCGAAATGAAGATGGTTACAAGAGAGCGTATACGCATCTCTCAACGGGTAACTACAATGCGAAGACCGCAAGAATATATACGGATATGGCGATTCTCACCGCGCATCCGGGACTCGGACGCGACGCGAGCAGATTCTTCGAGCAAGCATGCAAGCAGAATATTCCGGAGGGACTTGACCATATGGTTCTTGCTCCAAACGGCTTACATCGTAGAATACGTGCCTTAATTCGGTCTGAGATTTCAGCCGCGAAAAAAGGTCGACCGGCTAGAATCTTCGCGAAAGTAAATGCCTTGGTCGATGCGAAGATAGTGCGAGAACTCTACAAGGCATCAGAAGCTGGCGTTGAGATCGATTTACTTGTTCGCGGCGCCTGTTCGTTAATACCTGGTCTGCCAGGACTGAGTGAAAACGTGCGTGTTTATAGCATCGTAGATCGTTTGTTAGAGCATAGTCGGATGTATTACTTCTCTGATAGTAAGGCGCTCTACTTGTCTAGTGCTGATTGGATGCCGAGAAATTTCTTCTCTCGGCTTGAGATTGCGTTTCCAGTTTATGATGAGCGCATTTTTGGATTTCTTACAGACGTAGCAATCCCGGCGTATCTTTCGGACCGAGGAAAGGCTCGGACACTAACGAAGGTAGGAACCTGGCGTCGGC
>QIGM01000071.1 GCA_003230795.1 bacterium | reverse complement strand
AGGTGCTATCGTGCTCGTATAACTTAGAGTTTCTAACGGCACGCTCCAATGCCGTGAGGTTTGTGCGAGTAGAAACTATCTCAGTCAATCGTCCCCCGAATTCGTAATGGTTTGCGCTCCATGATACGACTACTCGCCTTCGCTTTCTATTTTTTACTGTTATTAACCTCCCCATCAATCGGGGAATCTGCCTTAGCAGACGTCGCGGCAGAGAAACGTACTAGCTCTCTTCCAGGTGCAACTGCCTATGACAAGTCACTTGACGCTCAGCTCGCGGCTCGCGTGCAGACGCTCAGCAAAAACTACACCCCACGCACCCGGCATCTCAACGCAGACGGAAAAGCGAAATACACAAACCGCTTGCTCCTAGAAACAAGCCCGTATTTACATCAGCACGCCCACAATCCAGTAAATTGGTACCCCTGGGGGAAAGAGGCTTTCAAGGCAGCCAAGGAACTTAATCGACCAGTGTTCCTCAGCATCGGTTACTCAACCTGCCATTGGTGTCACGTAATGGAGGAAGAGTCTTTCGAGGACATAGAAATCGCAACATTTCTAAACAAGCACTACATCGCAATAAAGGTCGATCGCGAAGAACGTCCAGACATTGATTCGGTCTACATGAGTGCCGTACAGATCATGAATAAGGGCAGAGGCGGCTGGCCAATGTCTGTCTGGCTTACTGCCGAGCAGAAACCATTCTTCGCCGGAACATACTTTCCACCACGCTCAGGTGTTCGCGGAGCGAGAGTTGGCTTTCTTACCATGCTCAACCGGCTCTCAGAGGCTTACCATAGTGACCGCTCTAAGATTCAGCTCGGAAGTGAAAAAATAACTTCTCTTCTAAAACAAAGTCTTCAAGCACAGACCCAAGGGGAGCAGCCGCAAGCTGAAGTGCTTCATAAAGCAGCAGCCTCCTACAAACAATCCTTCGATTCACAGTACGGTGGCATGAGGTCCGCGCCTAAGTTTCCGAGCAGCTTTGCGAATCGATTCCTACTCCGCTACGCGCGACGAACTGGCGACATGGCGGTAACGGAAATGGTAACCAAGACCTTACGTGAAATGGCAAAGGGGGGAATGTACGATCAAGTCGGCGGTGGATTTCATCGCTACTCAACCGATGCGAAGTGGCTCGTGCCTCATTTCGAAAAAATGCTCTACGACAACGCATTACTTTCCATCACCTATCTTGAGGCCTATCAGTACGAACAAGATGAGGAGTTTAAGATCCTCACACGAGACATACTCGACTACATCACCCGAGAAATGACCTCAGCAGACGGTCTATTCTATTCAGCGACCGATGCTGACAGTCTAAATGATAAGGGAGAGCGAGAAGAGGGTTGGTTCTTTACCTGGACAGAAGATGAACTAAACACGGTCCTCGACAAGAAATCCTACGAGCTAGTTCGTCGTTACTACAATATCAGTGCCCAAGGAAACTTCGAAGGGCGTTCGATCCCACATCGGACCAGGACTCTTGAAGTAGTGGCCAAAGAGCTCGGTCACAGCATCTCTGAGGCTAAAACGATTCTTAGCACCGCTCGAGAGAAACTCTACCAGATCCGAAGCACACGCCCTGCCCCACTTCGTGACGAAAAGATTATCTCTGCTTGGAACGGGCTTATGATTTCAGCATTCGCACGCGCAGCCTTCGTGCTAAACGACAAGGCATACCAAGAAGTCGCTTCAAGAGCAGCCGGAGCACTACTTGAGAAAATGTTTGTCAAAGGAGTTCTTTACAGAACATACAAAGAAGGACGTGCACGCTTTCGAGGATATATCGACGACTACGCTTTTGTCATTGCAGCACTGCTCGACGTCTACGAATCCACTGCTGACGCGAAGTGGCTTGAACAGGCAATAGCCCTCGACGAAATCGCACGTCGTGACTTTGAAGATCGAGAAAACGGCGGCTACTTCACTGCAAGTGAACAGCACGAGACTTTAATCTCCAAAGAAAAGCCCGCATACGATGGAGCAGAACCCTCCGGAAACTCTGTGATGGCGTTGAACCTATTGCGCCTACATAAGCTTACTACAGACGACAAATACAGAACGCGTGCAGAAAAGACGTTTCGAGCCTTCTCAAGCGTAATCCAAAGAAGTCCTCTAGCGCTCTCGGAAATGCTACTTGCCTTAGATTTTCAGTTGGATGAGCCGAAAGAAATTGTAATTGTCTATCCTAAGAATAGGCAAAATGCTGAACGCCTTCTCGACGAATTGCGCTCTACATTTTTACCAAATCGAGTGCTTACCGTTGTGGAAATAGGAGAATCACTCCGCTTACAAACTAAGTTGATACCAGTCTTGAGCGGGAAGAAGCTTCTGTCCGGTGAAGCTACGGCGTATGTATGTATGCGAGGGACTTGCAAACTTCCCACCAAGGATCCAAATGTATTCGCAGGTCAAATAAGAGAAACCGCGCCCTATTCTTCGATGGAAGTGGGCGATTCCAGATAGCGATTTCCCAGGCGGTGCAAAGAGGGCTAGTCTCCCTTATCTGTAACTATTTATCGCAAGGGAACCGCAGAAAGTAATGCCTTTTACCTTCTCAAATACTTACTCCAATCTACCTGAAGTGTTTTACGCTTCTTCCGCACCTACTCCAGTACGCAACCCCAGCCTCATTCGTCTTAATCACGGACTACTTGAGGAACTCGGCGTCGATCTCTCCGACTACGACGAATCTACACTTGTCTCTCTATTCTCTGGAAACAAAGTCCCGGACGGCGCAAACCCTATTTCCCTTGCCTACGCCGGTCATCAATTCGGGCATTTCGTGCCTCAGCTTGGCGATGGACGCGCGATTCTTCTTGGAGAAGTTCTGGATCCTAGTGGCACTCGAAGAGACATCCAACTGAAGGGTGCTGGACAGACGCCTTTTTCTAGGAGAGGAGACGGCCGCTCAGCACTTGGTCCGGTGATACGTGAGTATATTATGAGTGAAGCAATGCACGCTCTCGGCATTCCAACGACGAGAGCACTTGCTGCAGTAAGTAGCGGAGAGTTAGTCAACCGAGAGTCTCCCCTCCCCGGTGGAGTCTTTACTCGCGTTGCGTCCAGCCATGTCCGAGTTGGAACATTTGAATACTTCTCAGCAAGACAAGATCTAGCTTCTATCACCACGCTCGCTGACTACGTAATTGATAGACACTATCCTGAAGCGCGGCAAGTTGAGAATCCCTACCTCGCTCTGCTTCAGTCTGTGAGAGATGCACAGGCTGAACTCATAGCGAAATGGATGCACGTCGGTTTTATTCACGGGGTGATGAATACCGATAACATGTCAGTCGCAGGGGAAACCATCGACTACGGCCCCTGCGCGTTTATGGATACCTTTGATCCAGCATGCGTCTATAGTTATATCGACCGAAAGGGACGCTACGCCTTTGCTAATCAACCCGCAATCGCGCAGTGGAACCTTACCAGCTTCGCCCATACGCTTTTTTCTCTCCTCACGCCTAACGGAGAAGACTCAGGCGAAGTTATCGAGGAAGTAATTCAAGGATTTCATCCAAAGTTTCGAGATGCCTGGATTGCCGGAATGCTGTCAAAACTTGGGCTAAAGGAGGAACAAGACGG
>QIGM01000086.1 GCA_003230795.1 bacterium | reverse complement strand
GATGCTATCGTATACGACTACCTTATATGCAGATTCGAAACGCTCGCGAGCAGATAGGTCGATATCGGCGCCAGCGGCGAGTTCATAGCCTGGATGCAGATCAAATGCTCTTGCGTGCGATAGAGCGTAATCTTTTGGACTAAGAGAAATGTCATACCCTTGACCAATATTACCGAGGCCAACAATAGCTGTTGAAAAAACTTGATTCGACATCCCTACTTCCTCCCGAGTGCTAAAGCCAAGACGACGGGTGCATTAGACTTTCGACCCAAGAGCGATATTTCGGGAAAAAATCTCGTTGATTCGATTTCGCACGAATTATTCTCTCGAAGGGATTAGTCTTTCCCGCTTCTAATTCCCCGTGCGTCTCCGAAGGAATATCTAAAGCCCATACGTAACTCTTGTCGGCTGACCAATTTATTATGAAACTGTCTCGTGTTCGACCATCGGTGCGATTCCCGCTGTGCAGTCCATTCGGATCGAAGACGAAGACATCTCCAGCCTTTCCTGTTGCTTTGTAGTAATTAATCTCTGACAATCTTCCTTTCGTATACTCCTCCACGTTCTCAATTCGCGAATTAAGATAACGTTCGTATGGGTGACGAATCGAATGAGAGCCAAGAAGGTAGCTCATGTACTGATCTTCTTCGGCTACATCACTGAGAAGTATCATGACATTCAGTCTCTTCCCCCAACTATCGTGATGCCATTGAAACGAACCAAAGCCGCTTCTGCTCATAGGTAGATATCGAGATGCAACAGCTTGGTGAACAAACGAAGGTTTCTTTAGATACGCTTCGATGAGAGAAAGAAGAAAGGGAGTTGCGCAGAAACGAACAAGGGTTGGAGAGAACTCAAAGGGGTCGTTGCTAATATAGAGTTGAAACTCCTCCGAAAAATATTCCTTCGTAAAACCGTCTTTCTCGATCTCCGATTCATCTTGAACGGCATCGATTCTGCCACAGAACGCTTTAAAGTCTGTTTTCAGCTTCGACAGGACTTCCAAAGAAAGTAGTCCCTCGAGTTTAATAATCCCATCTCGGCGAAGCGTATTTTGCTGAGCTTGAATTTCGGGAGAGGTGGGGCGAAGTAAATTGGCGGCTCTCGGCAATCGCTGATAGCGCTCGCGAGTAAAATGAAGGGCGCGATGAAGAAGCTCTTTCTTCTTTTCTTTCGGACTAACGTTCATTCGTGGTGGTGGTTCTCTTAAATTAAATTAGAGTAACTCCCTGCACTTTGCTAAAAGGAGCACTGTGTAAAACAATACCGGAGAGGTTAAGAATTGTCTATTATACCGGCAATCTACAAACAGACTACGCAACGCTACGAGGAAAGTCCGAGAATTCTTTTTTGGGTGCCAGGCGGAATGCCGAGCATGCTTCAATTTGAATCATCTCTCGCTGCCTCTCTTAAGCTTCGAGGCGCCGAAGTCCAACTCGTCGTCTGCGGAGGACCTGCTTCTGCCTGCATTTTGCGAGAGATTACCATAGGGCTCGAGGTTGAGTCTTGGGGAGAATCTTGTGAGTCTTGCGTAAAGAGCGTGAAGAGCTCCGTTGAAAAATTTCAACTTCCACTTCGAACAACGAGTGACTTCATTAGCGACGAGAGAGTCGCGACACTCCGGGCTTTGACGTCCGGAATTACTTACGACCGCCTCGAAGAGCTCGATACTGAGCCCATTGCCATTAGTTCCAATATTCGATCCGCGATCGTTCGCTGTTTACGTGGGGCCGAACCGAGAAAGCATGAGCAGATCGTGCCAGAGTATGCGCTGAGCGGCTTAGTTAACGCTGAAGCCTCGCGAAATGCTATCGAAGAGTTCAAGCCTACTCATGTCTTTATGTCTCATGGAATTTATGTCGATTGGGGTCCCGCGCTTCATACGGCACTCTCGGCAAAGATACCAGTATCAACATGGCGAGGCGCATTTCTCAATCGGAGATACTACTTCGCAACACACAGAGACTCGGATCATACCGACGGAAATCGTTTGCCTGAGGATTTTCTAGACAAGTATTTGCAGGAACCACTTTCTGAAGCACAGGATTCTCTTCTCAACGACTACATTAGAGCGAGATACGAAGAAGGGCAGACCTTCGACATGCGCTACGCGAAGAGTTTCAAGGAACCTATCGAGAGTAAGAACGAGAAAGAGAGTGCTCGACCAAAAGTAGTTCTTTTCTCGCACATCAACTGGGATGGTGTTTGTGATTATGCTCCCATGGTCTACGAAACCTTCAATGAATGGATTCTAGACACCTTAAGGGCAGTAGCAACACTCGAAGAAGCGGATTGGGTCATAAAGATACATCCAGCTGAGGAATGGGAGAATCCAGAAACTGGAACAAAGAACTTAATTGAAAAGCACTTTGGTCAGCTCCCTAAGCATATAAAGGTCATGAGCGCTTCCGAGAGTGTTAATCCGAGAGCAGTCTTTGACGATGCAGATGTCGGCGTAACCGTATTCGGCTCTGCAGGCCTTGAGCTCGCGCTACTGGGAAAACCAGTCATTTTGGCAGGACGAGCACATTACTCCGGACTTGGGTTTACCTTAGATTCCAGTACGAAAGAGGAGTATAGGGTTTTGCTGAAAAGTGCCGCACGAGCAAAGCCACTCGATTCGAAGCAAACGGAACGAGCGAGAAAGTACGCCTACCTTTATTTCCTCGCTCGACAATTGCCTTTTCCTCCGGTCGCTTTTGACGAAACAAGTTGGTGGCATCTTCCTGACTCGGAAGCTGAAGATTTATGCAACGGCAAAAACCCTTTTGTAGATTTTATTTGCGATGAGCTCGTGGGTACATCGAATTTTGTTATGGATGAGAATTTGATACAAGCAGCAACTTCACTCCAGCGTTTAGGTTCCTAATGCCTGAAAAAATTGTAGCCGTTATTCAAGCACGTATGACTTCATCTCGACTCCCGGGCAAAGTGTTAATGCGCGCTAAGGGTGAGCCAATGCTGACCCATCTACTCTCGCGGCTGAAAAGAAGCTCTTTACTCAATGATACTATTGTCGCAACAACGACACTCGAAACGGATGAACCAATAGTACATCTCTGTAAGGAGCTCGGCGTCTCAACTTTGCGAGGTGACGAAGATGATGTTTTAAGCAGATATATTCAGGCCGCTGATTCAAGCAACGCAGACTCTATCGTAAGAATAACTGCCGACTGTCCGCTTATAGACCCAGAAATAATAGACCAAACCATTGTCGCCCACCTCCAGAACGGAAAACCGTATACGAGTAATGTCCTTGTCAGAAGCTATCCTGTGGGTATGGATGTTGAGGTTTTCCCCGCTGAAATGCTTCGTCGTTCATCTGATCAGACACGCGAACCGGAAGACCACGAACATGTTACTCGTCACATCCGAGCGCATCCGGAATTATTTTCGCATTTGCACGTTATTTCCAGACCTTCCGAAAATTGGCCAGAGCTTGGATTAACGCTCGATGAAGAACAGGACTACGCACTCCTAAAGAAGATTGTCGAACATTTTCCAGATTCAAAGTTCTCTTGTCTTGATGTGATAAAGCTACTTCGGATGAACACAGATTGGGTAGAAATAAGTAGCGCTGTAAAACGTC
>QIGM01000291.1 GCA_003230795.1 bacterium | reverse complement strand
GAACGTTTCCCCCGAAAGGGGACAAAGAGAATAGTCATCAAAACACAGCAAAAACCCGATCAGGGTTTTTTCCACTGAACCACAATTGCCTTAGCAACGGATTATCTTAAATCAAAGAACTCCCGCCACACCCCAAGCCGTCGAGATTTTTTCTTCTAGATGACTATTCATCAACGACCACTCGTATTCCCAATTCAACCAGAGACTCAACCGGGCTTTTCGCTGGCGCGTTCACCATCAAGTCTTGCCCACGCTGAGTTTTCGGAAATGCGATTACATCGCGAATAGAGTCCGTGCCAGAGAGCAACATCACAATGCGATCAAGCCCAAGTGCGATCCCTCCGTGCGGTGGAGCCCCGAAGGAAAGTGCGTCCAAGAGAAATCCAAACTTTGCTCTGGCCTCTTGCTCATCAATTCCTAGTAATTCGAAAACTTTCTGCTGCATATCCGCGCGGTGAATACGAATACTACCACCGCCTATCTCTTGCCCGTTAAGTACTATGTCGTAGGCACGAGCACGAAGTGACGCCGGGTTGCTCGATAGTTCGTCAAAACCCTCTGAAGAGTCGAGCAGCGGAGCGGTGAACGGATGGTGCACAGACACATAACGTCCTGCAACCGCATCGTGTTCAACGAGCGGGAACTTCTCGACCCAAAGAAATTTTAGCTGGGATTCATCAATAAATCCTCGAGTCTTTCCAACATGCAATCGCAAGGCGCCGAGTGCCGGATGGACGATGCTGGCCTGATCCGCCACAAATACAATTGCGTCTCCATCTTCAGCTCCAAATCGCTCAAGCAAAGCTTGCTGCACGGGAGCCGGAATGAACTTGGCGATGGGCGATTTCAGTTCCCCAGCCTCTACCTTCACCCACGCAAGACCCTTCGCACCGTAGGGTTTTACGAAGTCGGTTAAATCGTCGAAATCTTTTCGCGAAAGCGCGGCGCCGTCTGGAATAGCAAAGCCTTTCACTACCCCGTCAGTTTCAATCACGGAGCGAAACACCTTAAACTCCGTTTCGGCTGCGAGATCGCTCGCGTCTCTTAGCTCTAAATCGAAACGCATATCTGGAGCGTCGACGCCGAACCGATCCATGCACTCATCGTAGGTCAAACGAGGAAATTCTTTTTCAAGCTCTATTCCCTGACAATCTTTCCAGATTGCACGAAGTAAGCCCTCAGTGAGCCCTCGAACATCCTCTTCATCCACAAACGACATTTCAATATCAATCTGCGTGAACTCAGGTTGCCGATTAGCGCGAAGATCCTCATCACGAAAACAGCGTACAATCTGATAATAACGGTCGAGCGATGCGACCATGAGCACTTGCTTAAATAGCTGAGGCGACTGTGGTAGCGCATAAAACTCACCTTTGCTCATTCGGCTAGGAACAAGAAAGTCTCTAGCACCCTCTGGCGTCGGCTTGGACAGAATCGGGGTTTCTACCTCACAGAACTCGAGTCCGTTAAGATAATTTCGTGTCGCCTGGTAGACTTTATGCCTTAAACGAAGCATCGCCTGCATAGAAGGTCTGCGCAGATCTAGATAGCGGTATTTGAGTCGCAGCTCTTCCTTTGCATCAACGTTCTCTTGCACAACAAATGGCGGCGTCTCAGCTTCAGATAGCAGTGTTGCTTCCTTTACCTCCAGCTCCACTTCTCCCGTCGGCAATTCCGCGTTTACTGTCCCCTCGGGGCGTGGACGAAGGACTCCGCGAATCTGAATGACGTACTCTGAACGAAGGCTCTCACCAAGAGCGAAGGCAGCAGTTTGTTCTGGAGTAAAAACGACCTGTGTAAAGCCAGAGTAATCTGCAAGATCGACAAAAATTAGTCCGCCATGATCTCTTCGACGACGCACCCAGCCACAAAGCGTATATTCGCTTCCGACATCTTCACTTCGTGCATCACCACATTTATGCGTTCTCAAAACTAATTCTCCTGCTTACTCTTTTGTTATCTACCAAGAGGCTCTCAATAAGAACCTCGCAATCGTTTATGGAACTGACAATCTCGTTACATTCGAGGTAACGACGCTCGATTGAGGCATTAACTTTTTCGCAATTTCGTAGTGCGTTTTTGCAACGTCTGGCCGATCGCTTAACTCGAAGACCAGCCCGAGGTTATTGTGCGCAGAGGCATTTTCCGCATCGAGCTGCACGGCTGTCTTTAGTGCCTGCTCAGCTTCCAGAAGCGTCGAGCTCTCTCCCCCTCCCCACTTAAAAGAACTCTGCCCAAAAGACCGCAAGTAAAGCCATCCGAGCGCCGCATAGGCCCTAGAATCTCGGGAGTGCAATTCTACTGTCTTTTGTAATTTTGACAACGCTTCTTGAGTATTTCCAAGCTCCTCAAGCGACATCCCTACGGCGAGCAGTACTTCTAGCTGCCGAGGCGCAAGAGCTTCCGCCTTCAGTAGCGCGTCGTGAGCATCCTGCGGCGAGCCAGAAGCGCGCAAAACCTGACCTAGAACAAACCATACTTTATGGTCTTCTGGCCGGTAGAGCGCGGCATTTCGTGCCGATGCTTCAGCCCTTTCTAGCTTATCGAGCTTTCGGTAGGTGCTTGCAGCAAGTAGAGAGGCCTCCGCAAAGTTAGGTTTCTTATCCAGAGCCGTGGAGGCGCTGGTGACAGCTTCGTCTAAACGCCCTTGCTGAAGCAAGACCACAGCGAGGTTGTAATATAGCTCCGCTACGGAGGAGTCTATTTGTAAGGCACGACGCAAGGTCTCTTCGGCTTCCTCTACTCGGCCAGTATTCTGTTGCACAACACTTAAGCCCTGCAGCCCCTTCACGCTTTTCGGATTTAGTTGCAATACCTTTCGATACTGCTTCTCCGCTTTTCCCGTATCACCCGCTTGGATGTGAAGCTTCGCTAAGGCGAGAAAAAATCGTGGATCCTCCGCAATACGCGTTGCCTCCGCGAAAGACTTTTTTGCTTCGGCATTTTTTTCGCGCACTGACAAACTTAGGCCAAGGTAGTAATGGCCTTCCGCAAGCGTTGGGCAGGTCTTGACTACCTCTCGAAGCTTTCCTTCCGTTTCCTCAGCACTTCGATCGAGCGCTCGAGCCGCCGCGAGAAGCCTCGCGGCTTTGGGGCAATCCTCCGCTGCATTAACAGCAGCAGGAAAAAGCCCGAACAGAAAACTAAAAATAACGATGAGTAGGCGTGAGTCAGTAGAAAAGTTTGTATCCATTAGCCACACGCTTCGATCTGATCTAACGCTCGTCGAAGGAGCCTTTCTTCTTCAACGATGGCAAATCGAACAAACTCTCTGCCCTGAGGATCAAAACCCTCGCCCGGACATACGGCAACGCTTGCTTCCTCGAGCAAGCGTTTGCTTGCCTCAAAACTACCAGCTTCGCGCATCCTTTCAGGAAGACGAGCCCAGACAAAGACACTTGCTCTCGGCACCTGAAGTTCCCAGCCCAGGCGCTGTAAGCCTTCGGTGAGAACATCTCTTCGGCTTTGATAGAGCGCAGCATGCTCTACAAGTATTTCCTCTGCTCGCTCTACGTCATCAAGAAGCTTGCTGGCGGCAATTTGCATGGGCTGAAAGATGCCGAAATCAAGGTAGCCTTTGATTCGTTTTAG
>QIGM01000058.1 GCA_003230795.1 bacterium | reverse complement strand
AAATTGCGAAAACCGAGCGCGAATACCCTACTGCCCGGAAAGGGATTATCTGTGGGCACCGAACCGTCTGGATTAAGCCGAAGCACTTTTCCAGCAAGAGAATCCAAAGCCTGTGAAAGTGAAGGATCGTCGGCATCACCAGTACCGAGATAGAGCTTGCCGTCCGGACCGAAGCCAAGCGCTCCACCGTTGTGCGAACCGTTGGGAATATCACCAAGGAGCAAAGTCTCCCGACGTGAACCATCCGCTAAGGTGTCGATGCGGGAGAGTACATTACTCCCGTCACCTGAACCTGAATCATCGACGGAGGTGTAGTAGACATACACCGCTTGATCGTCAGGAAATGATGGTGCGAGAGCTAGGCCGGTCAAACCATTTCCAGACGCAGAGGATACAGGAAGCTTGAAATACTCCTCAGTGGAAGTCCCCTCGGCATCAGCGACTTTAAGACTGCCGGTGGTGAGTTCGGTAAAAAACAAGCGGCCGTCATCGGCAAATTCAAGTTTTACTGGGAAATCGAGATTCTCAAGAAATACCTCGACGATAAACTCCGAAGTTGCACCTCCTCCTCCCCCGCTACCGCAAGATACAAAAAACAGGATCAGCGGTAGAAGATAACGCGTTCGAAAGAGCGTCACAGATTACCTCACCTATTCTTCTTCAAGCTTGCAGCGGTTCTTACAACGAGCGTCGAGCGAGTAAGCTCCTGCGCCTGTGAACAGGAGCACTAAATAAGGAAGCAAATGCATCAGTGCGAACTCTTTCTTCGCCCAAGGATCATCTCCATGAATGATAAAGGCGGCGACTAACATAGTTACAATAAGTGGCAAGGCCGCAGCTCTTGTCGCCAGACCCAAAATAATTGCAAGCGAGCAAAAGACTTCTGCACCAATTGCCATTCCCATGCTTAGAGGCGAACCCACACCCAAAGGATCTGGGAACATTGACGATTTCTCGCCAAAACTCTGGAATTTCCCCAAGCCATGAGCAAAAAACATCATCCCACCGGCATAGAGCCGCAGAATCAATAGTCCTACTGAGGTGAGCTGCGAACGACGTTCATCGCTAAGATTACACTTCGAGCATAAGGAAAACATCAGTGGCCTCCGTAGGGGAAAATAGAATTGTAAAAGAATAGACCAGAGGATTACATAGGAAAGCTAGTTTAGAAAGAGGAGAGCGATAAGTCTAGAACCTATCGGCTCTCCTCAATAGACATATGGTCTAGGAGACTCCGAAACGACGTTCTGCCAAGGCGATAGCATCAGCAGGAAGACCCTGAAGGATCTCGTCGAATGCGTCGGGTAAACGTGCAGGAAGACAAAGCGTTTCCACCCAGTCCCATTTCTCATCTTGTGCAAAAAGCGAAGCGAAAAACAGCCGAGTTTCAAACAGCTCTAGTAGTTCCCGAATCTTCTTGACGTTTCTCGCCATGACCGTCCCGGCATTAAGACGCTGCTCAATCTGGGAGAGGCTGCGTAGCCGAAAATGAAAACGCTCAGAGAGTTCGAGACGATGAATCTGTGCTCGCTCGAGCGCAACTTCCGCAGCTACAAGCTCTCCTCTGTGCGTTCGACGCAACTCTTCTCTACGATCGTGAGCCTCGCTTAGCTGCGACTCAGCTGATTCGCGCTCGCTCGCAAGCGTTGCTTCCAAATCTGCGATTCGGTTTTCAAGCCGACTAATAGATGCCTGAAACGTGGCGCGTTCAGCAGGATACTCAGCAAGACGACGCTGCGCCTCTTGCTTCTCAGAGCGAAGGGTCTTCAACTCAGCCTCACAAGTAGCCAGCTTTTCCTTAGCTTCAAAAAGTCGTGCCTCCTTAGTAGCTCGGCTGTTAGTAGCATTATCTCTCTCTTGCTTAAGACGCCGAATCTCGGCGTCTCGCTCCACTTCACCACCTTTGCGGTTAGCGCGAAGCTGCAACAACTCCTCGGAGAGGAGCCCAATTCGCTCGGCAAGCGAGAGAGGCTTCCAGGCCTGTACACTTTGGGCATTCTTCTTCTTGTTCTTGCCCTTTTTCTTTTTCTTGGGCGGCGAGTGAGGGATCAACTGAGACACTCGGTGCTCCAGGTCGCTCAGCTCATTCTCAACGGCAACGAGGTTCTCGATCCTAGGCACTACGTCCTTGCTCTTTGTTCCTAGAAGCTCAAGCACCAAAGAGAAAGTCTCAAGCTTACGAGTACTATCGTTGGTGGCTTCGATTGGAAGCAAGATGCCAAATTCAGTAAGTACCATGATAACCGCTGCGACGAAAAACACGCCAAGCGGTGCCGCGCATAACACAAGTCCTTCTCGAGAGAGCTTCTCGAAACTTGTGAGAAGCAAGAGACCTATGCCCGAGGCTAAAACGCAGGGGACGCCGAGAAACAATGCTCGAAACGTGAAAACACGTTCCTGAGCTATCATTCGCGACAGTCCATTCGGGTCAAAACGTAATCGGAACATACAATCCTCCTATAACCGCGTATAAAAACTTACTTATCACTCTCAACGACTGAAACGGATCGTCTCAAGCGTCGAGAGAAATTACTGTCTACTCATGTGCAATATTTAAAGAAGATACATTAAGTACTTACTCCGCAAAGTAACATCAGGGAGCAAGTTATTATAATTTAGGGAATTGCCATGTTTAGGCAGGCCACATTTCTCAGCAAATATCGCATAACTTACCGAAAGATTGAGAACTTCTGACTTAGCCCAATGCGAACAACGAACTTGATACTTCTGATTCTCCTTTTCAGCCTAATAGCGGTGAGCCCCGTTTCTGCTCAAATTGAAGTCATCCGTGGAGTCGATCGGGTCATTCAGGCGACTGAAGCAAGAGAAACTCGAGCGGAGAAAGGAAGAAAAATCTCAGCCGAACAAAGACGCCTTGAAGAAGACACGGCCCAAAACCTGGAAGAAAGTCGAAGAAAACCTGACACCGTGGTGCGCGAGCGTTTTAGTGAGGACGCACGCTTAAGTAACAACCCTTGGGCTAGAGTAAGGCAAAAGCAGAGCGAACTACGCATCGAGATATTTATCGCCGAGTCCTGTAAGAAGTGTACGAAAATGGAGCAGTACCTGAATGATGTCGGCGTGCCATATCGCCGTCATTTTCTCGAGCGAGGCTCAGATGCCGAGCAGATGTATTTGTCTCAGGTCGGTCGAGGAGTAATACCAGTAACTAGAATCAACGGACGACTAGTTCGCGGATATCAACCTGAAGAAGTAAGAAAAATTATCCTAGAAGAGAAAAAGTTCTTACGCCGTATCGAATAGGGCACTCGATTAATAAATAAAGAAGAGCCTCCGTGGCGACTGAACGGACCCTCCGGTAGGAGACATAGGGAAATAGTCGTCAAAACACTGCAAAAACCCGATCAGGGTTTTTTCCACCACAGCGGCAACACCACAGTTCTAAGCTAGGACACTCCCCAACCCAAAACTAAAATAATTTAAATTTAGACGACTATTTCTTGATGTTTGCAGCCCAAGGGTGTGCTTTGCTCGCATCTCCTCTATTGGCAACTCGCGTGTGCACACTTGCCATTGAATTAATCTCGCTCCGAGACTCAACTCTATCCCAGCCATTCGAATCCCAGCCATTCGAGTTAGGCCTTGT
>QIGM01000485.1 GCA_003230795.1 bacterium | reverse complement strand
CTGCCTCGCTCACAACTCCACCACGAGCAAGTAAGGCACCCAAAACTCCAGCCAGCACATCCCCAGAGCCTCCCGTAGCAAGAGTCGCAACAGCAGCGGGGTTTATCCAAATCTCTCCAGTCGGCGAAGCGATAATGCTTCTCGCCCCCTTCAGGATCACGTAGCACCCCAAGCGCTCAGCAAGCTCCGTAGCGACGCCAATTCGATCAGACTCAACCTCAGCGATACTAAGCTTTGTGAGGCGCGCCATTTCACCCGGATGCGGTGTAAGCACTACGTGGGGCCCGAGAAACGCCTCAAGCTTTGGATTATCTGCAATAATATTAAGCGCGTCGGCATCAAGCACGGTAGGAATCGAGTCCTCGGCGCGTGCGCTAAGAAGAAGCTCTAATAGTTGCTGCGCCCCACCACCCTGCCCCATGCCAGGGCCAATAACGTAAGCGGACTTCTTCTCACCAAGCTCTGCGAGATCCTCCACCGAAGTACCCGCGAAACCGCCCTTGCCGTCATCCGGCAAGGCAGCGCACATCAGCTCCATACTTTCCGGACCTAAGATTCGAGCTGCGGACTTGGGAAGGGCAAGTGTCACCAAACCCGCACCACAGCCTAGCGCAGCCTGACCGCTAAGTTTAGGCGCTCCGTAATGCCCATCGCTGCCTCCGACTACTAGCAAATGCCCACGCACACCTTTATGCACAGTTTCTGAGGACACAAAAAGTTTCTGCACAAGTTCTGCGACCGAAGACTCCAACAAGAGTTCACGAGAAACTGATGAGATTTCATCTAAGGATTCTGGAACACCGATATCGAGACAGACTGTTTCGCCGCAATGCTCTGCTCCTGGAAAAAGCACATGCCCGACTTTTAAGCACTGAAGCGCAACGGTCGTCTCTGCACGAAGCGCCGTCCCCAACACTTCGCCGTTCGCAGCATTCACACCGCTTGGGATATCGACTGCGAACACTGGGGTTCCTGACTCAGACGTGACTCTATTCACAGTAGTGAGCAGTTCAGCAACGTCCTCTCGAAGTGGACGATCTAGACCCGTACCAAAGAGTGCGTCGACAACAACTCCGCTGCTCTGAATAAGTGAAGAAAACTCTGGCTGCTCACTATCCTTAATCTGGAGTAAGGAAAAAGTTCCGCCAAGCTGGATATACGCCTCGGCGTTCGCCGACACGTCACCGGAGAGTTCTTCTACCGGCTTCAAACTAAGCACCCGTACGTCAACGCCGATCCCAAGCAGAGCACGAGCGATGACAAAGCCGTCACCACCATTATTGCCGCCCCCACAAAGAACAAGCACGCCTTTGGGTAACCACTCTGGAAATTGAGATGCAAGAAAATCTGCCGCGTGACGTCCTGCGGACTCCATTACAGCACGCGAGGGAATGGCGAGTCTTTGAAATGTCGCCTCATCGGCAGCGCGCATTTCTTCAGGTGTGAGGATTTTCATCCAATTTCGTCTCGAAGAACACCCGCCAGCTCCTCAGCAACTCGTTTACATTGGGCAGCATCCTCGCATTCCACCATGACCCTCGCTTTCGCTTCAGTCCCTGAATACCGCAATAATACTCTGCCCGTCCCGTTAAGCTCCTTCTCGACACGTTTCAGACTGGATTGCACTTTCGGCAACTGATCAAACGGCTTTTTTTCTTGAACCGGAACGTTAATCAGTAACTGGGGATAAGGATCAAAGAGCTTCTGCGCACTTGATAGCGCTTGCCCGGATTTTTTAAGCGTCGAGAGCACCATCAAAGCGGTAAGAATACCGTCTCCGGTCGTACTATGGTCCAGAAAGATTAAATGCCCGCTTTGCTCTCCGCCAATATTGAGATCTTGCTTGAGCATATCGGCAAGCACATATCTATCTCCAACCGCAGAACGAATAAGCGAAATACCTTTTCTCTCTAAGGCCTTTTCGAGGCCGAGATTGCTCATCACCGTGCCGACCACGGAGTCACCCTTAAGCATTCCACGACTTTGAAAATCAAGAGCACAAAGCGCTAGAATGGAGTCCCCGTCGAGGGTCTCCCCATTCTCGTCACAGAAAATTACACGATCCGCATCACCATCGAAGGCAATTCCGGCATCCGCGCCGTGCTCCTTCACTAGTTCACACATCCGCTCAGGATGAAGACTGCCACAGCCCTCATTAATATTCTTGCCGTCGGGTTTGTCACCAATGGTAATAATCTCTGCACCCAACTCGGAGAAGACCAAAGGCGCAACTCTATACGCTGCGCCATTAGCCGAATCGACTACAATTTTTAGACCGTCAAGCGTTGTCTCTCTTTCAATACAGCTCTTGAGATAGACCGTGTATCTCCCGATCGCGTCTTCAATACGGTACGCCTTACCAATAGCATCAGGACTAGCTCTAAGTTCGTCGAGCGGTCCCGGCTGCAACAAACGTTCAACCTCAAGCTCCGTTTCATCGTCAAGCTTATGCCCGTCTGCACCAAAAAATTTTAATCCGTTATCTTCATAAGGGTTATGAGAAGCTGAAATCATTACGCCCGCATTGGCACGCATGCTTCGGGTCATGAAGGCCACACCTGGTGTGGGAATCGGACCAAGCAATAAGACATCTACTCCCATCGAGGCTATTCCAGTCTCAAGAGCCGTTTCCAACATATATCCCGAGAGCCTAGTATCCTTGCCAATCAAAATACGATGGCGACCTTGTCGACGTCGAAAAACATGGGCAATCGCTCTTCCAAGACGCATTACCGTTTCCGAATCCATTGGAGGCACATTGGCCTTTCCACGCACACCGTCAGTCCCGAATAGTTTACCCATTACTTTTTACAACCCTTATTAGGGCGGCTGTTGGATCCAGCCGCTTCAACTCAACTCCCTCGGGCAAATCCGCCACGAGATTAATCTTATGCGCCCCCACACCGAATGATCGTGCATCCGCCGTAAGCTGCAAACCCTCTGATGCTAATTCCTCAATCGTCTTTTTCGGTCCTGAAAGAACAATATCGACTGTGGAGGGTTCGGCTGAGACCGCCATCCCTGGTGGAGCTAATACTCTGACTCGAATATTACTAAATGTCCGGGACTTCATTATCGGCTTCACTTTCGCGGTCACAGTAACCATTGTGACTCCAAGCGAAACAAGTGGTCCATAATTCCTCAGCGACACAACTCGCTTCACTGACTCGGTGACATTCTCAATACCGAAAGGCTTAGTTTCCACAGCCCTCAATGCTTCTATTTGACTTTCGGGGCCTTTAACTAAAACGGTATCCGGGAAAACCAAGACTTCTTCCAAAACGAAACCGTCGGCTGGATTACCTTCTTTCTCAACAACCACGAGTAATTCCTTACGAGCCGTTTTCTCGGTACGAACATCCACACTCATCGGATTGACGTTCAATACCTCCACCCCTGAAGGAAGCTGCAAGTTCTCTATATCAACCACTCCAGAGAATCCTTGCGGAGAACCCGGCGGGAACACGATTGGTAATGTCTGCATGCGAGCCAATAATTGGGACACGATCGGACCCGGCCCACGCACTTCGATCTGCGCAGGAATCCCACCTTTTGCACCAAGGGGTTCAACAATTATTAGATCGCTGGGCATGCCCGTGACTTCAATCGTAG